>JBMYWJ010000009.1:0-12676 GCA_049607285.1 Candidatus Nitrosopumilus sp. | reverse complement strand
GAATTTGGAAGAAAAAATGGGGCATACATTTACAATTCTGTAAGAGGGGAAAATAACGAACCAGTTAAAGAAAGAGAGGCTAGTATTCAATACAGTAAGATTATAACTTTAAAAAAAGATTCAAAAGAATATGAATTTTTACACAAAAATTTACTGGAGTTATGCAATGAAGTACATCACATTGTAAAGAAAAATAACAAAATGTTCAAATCAATTGGAATACATTTTGTACAATCAGATTTATCAAACAAATCAAAATCAAGAATGTTAAGAAATTCAACGGATGATTTAGAGGAATTACAGAGAAATTTAGAACAATTATTAAAAGAAGCATTAGAAACCCAGACAAGTACAATAAGAAGATTAGGGGTAAAGGTTACAGATCTTTCAGAAGTTCATGGACAAAGTGATATTACAAGATACTTCTAAAATCAAGACATTTTAAGATTCAATTTTTTTGAGGGGTTGTGATTCTATTTTTTTAAGACGCCTTGATTCTATTAATATTACAATCAAAATAAAAGCAAATAACCAAGGCAAGAACATTATTTCACCAGCAATTTGATGGTATTCTTCCCACGCTTGTGCGTCAGTGGTAACTTTAAGTGCATACCAAGATAACGAAAAAATTCTAATCAAATTAACAGTGATGGTTCCAATAATACCTAAAATAAAATAAATTGCTTTTCTATTTCGTGGAATATTCATTTTCAACATGAATGCTCCAATAACCAGAGAGAAGATGACAATACTGTGAACACCTGCAGAAGGCCAAAATACTTGAAGGGCCATAGAACCATGATCACCACGTAAAAACATGACATTATCTCTTGCAACTGCAGTTCCAAGATCAAGCATAGTAATTACCCAAACATTAGCTTGAACGAAATATGGGACAACGTATTGTAAAGGGCCTAAAGTGTCATAGGGGAAAAATGCATCAAGCGAAAGAATTATTGCAGTTCCAGTTAAAAAGATAGGCCCAGCAGGAGCAATCCTAATCCATCTTTTTCCGAAGAACATACTTAGTGCAGCCACAACAAAAATGGCCATTATAATAAAATCCCACATCCATGTCCAAGAATCAAGTAGTTGTACATCAAAGTGATTTGCAGATTCAATTATGTAATCTCGTAGTCCATGTTCCAAAGAAATAAGATAAGCGATTGTGATTATGGCCATAGGAATTACAGAGATTAGTTGTTTTTTTGAGATTACAATCTTAAGACCAAGTAATTCTGCAATAACAAATACAAGAGCAAAGAAATACCCACCTCTACCTTCATTCCAGCTCCATGCTATAGAATCAGGGAAAGATATCATTGAGAAAAGAATGGGACTAGAGATTATCAAGATCCCAGTTATTAAGCTCCAATTCTGCAATACATGTATCCTAAAATCAGACAAATAAAAAGCTCAGCTTTTAATGGTTTAAAATTAAAAGGAGTTTAGATAACTTAGAAGAGTTCATCTTTTGTACAGCATTACAACATTTTGTTGGACATATTCAATATAGTAAAAAGGAGAAATTCCAATACAACTAAATTAATTCATCAAAAATTCTCAAAAATAAAAATAAACATAGTGATTATAAATTAATGAATTATGTATCAAATTTACATTCAGTTTTTAGTGACTTGACTGTTGTAAAGTAGGTTACCACCAAAATTGCAATTGCAATAATTCGGATTGGAGTTCCATAGTTTGTGAGAAATACAGTAGCAGTAGCACCCACAGAACCAAACGTGGAGATGATTGCAAATCCAACAGGTCCACAGCTGCACGCTCCAGCTGCAGATCCAATAATAGAGCCAAAAATACCTCCACCCATTTTCTGTTTTGAGCTTTTGAGTATGTTTATCCTGTAGATATTCATGGGAATGACTAATGCAGACAATGCAGAGAGGATCACGATTAATACAAATCCCAATTCACTACCAGAAGGGAAATGACTTATGATGTAAGGTTCTAAGAAAATAAATTCTGATAAGATCAGCAAACCAATCATCATAAAAATAAAAATTACAGAAGAAAGAATCACATACCTAATATTTGAAAATACAAGTTTGAGTGTTTGAATCATTTAGATCATTGTATCCATTACTTGTTTAAATATTGAGAATGGTTGTGGGCCATTGATTTGTTTTTGTTCGTCATGTCCTATAATAAAAAATCCAGGAGTGTCTTTAATGCCATTTTCTTGAGCTTGTTTAACATTATAGTGTACACGTTTATAGTATTTCTCAGAATCAAGACAACTTTCAAATAATTCCATATCAAGATCCAGACTAGATGCAAAAGATTTTAGTTTTTCAGGATTTGTCCTCTCTCCATCAATTTTAGATTCTTGTAAATTGTAAAGAAGATCATGATATTCCCAATACATTTTTTGATCTTCTGCGCAATAAGATGCCTGAGCAGCTTTTGAAGAACCACTTCCTAGAAAGGCAGAGTCAATAAAAATAAAATTTGCTTTGCCAGTATCAACATAGTCACGAATTATTGCAGGTTTTGTGTCATGAAACCACTTGTAACATTGATGGCACTGATAATCACCGAATTCAATAATTGTAATCTGAGCAGTAGGATCACCTAAAATAGGAGAGCCCATAGCTGTAGAAACAGTACCATGCGTCCTGCTCATGTCAAGATTCACAGTTTCAGTTACAGGTTGTAAAAATAACACAACAAAGATTCCCCCCACAATTACAAATACAAAAATGCCCACAACACCATTTTTGTTCACATGTCAAAACAACAAAAATTAATTAAAAAAACTTATTCCAAATTGTGAGACGACTTTCGTTTAAACAAATTTGTGAATCTAGTAATAGCAGTGTCAATAGGACATACATCAGATGTAACTTTTAAGTAATGTGTGGCAAAATGTTTTTCAAATTTTTGTCTAGAATTAAAGATCAGATCACATCTTTCACAATAGATCTTAGAAGCATTATTTTTGAATGGTTTTTCCACAATAATTTTTGGTGACTGATGCTTATAAAGATCCTGTTGGAAAGCAAAATATGAAAAAATCTCAGACAAGATAAGTGTAGGATTTTTTGTATTAGTGTTAAGGATAGTACGGTATGTAGTAAAAGATACTGTGTTAAACTAAATCAAGACATCATATCATAATTACATTTTGGAAAACGAATCAAAATAGACAAGATAAGGGCAGAATTTAACTCTAGTAATTGCATTAGTTACGTTTTAGAATATCAAAATGGATGTCAACTGTATGATTTTTTTTAATATAGAGAGTTACCAAAATTTAAAAGAAATAAAATTTGGTAAATTTTTTAAAAATCCTACATGTAATGTATTCGCATATGAACATTAAGTTCTACTTGATATTGGGTGACAAACCCACAATGCGTACATGAAAACATTTCAGGTTGTGTGACAGAATCATCATCTTGTTCTATAGTTTTTCCATAAATAGATTTGATATTTATTGTATTAACATTAGATATAACAGCAAAATTAGTCCCTTCTCCAATGGAATCAAGATATTCTTTAATTGCAGATATTACCGTATTGTTATCAATGATTTCATCATCATCTAAAGTAGACAAAGTAAATTGATGATTTTTCAAAGTAGGAATGGCTGCAACCTGATCAGCCACAAAAACTACTAATTCATTTTGTATGGACAAAACATCTTTACAATCAACTGTTAGCATAAGTTTTGATAGTTAAATCAATATTTTAGTTTAACAGTAATTGAAAATAATTATTATGGATGAATAATAAAAAATGGTCAGATGGGAGATTCAGAGACTTTTGGAATCGAAAAAGAGTATGGGAAAGAAGTAATCACATGGTTAAATGATCAAGCAAAAATACAGGGTATAAAACTGGAAGCAAGATTATATGGTTATGTCATATCAACTAAGAATTTTGGAGATTTTGAAATGTTTTCATGGATAGGAGACGTTCAAATTGCAAGAAAGTTGGTCATTAAGGCAAGTAAAAGATTCAAAATAAAAATCATCGAAGGTGGATATAAGCCAAAAGAAAAGGTGTTTAGAATGAAAAAGTTTGATTATGCAAAAGTCAAAAAAGGAGAAAAAACCATAGGACAATTAGAATTTGCAGCTTCAAGATTTGGGAATAATCAATGGGAAATTCAAAATGAAGAGCGACATTAATGTCATAGTTTTGAGGAGTGGTGCACTATGAGAATAGGAATTATTGGATTGGGAATGTTAGGAAACGCAGTAACATTACATTTGCTTGATTCTGGATTTAATGTAACAGTATACAATAGAACAAAAGAAAAAATGAGAAAAGCAGAACAAAGGGGTGCAAGAGTAGCAATGTCACCTAGAGAACTTGCAGAAAATTCAGATTTAGTTATAACAATAGTAAAAGATGCGAAAGCAGTCAAAGAGATATCATTTGAAAAAAATGGAATTGTTAAAGGAAAACATGAAAACCTAATTGTTGCAGATATGAGTACCATTAACCCATCAGAATCTATAGAAATCGCAAAAAAATTTCAAGAATTTAACATCCATAAATTAGATATTCCAGTAATGGGGGGACCAAATGTAGCAATTACAGGAGGACTAGTAATGATGGCATCAGGAAATAAAGAGATCTTCGAAGAGTGTAAAAATATCTTTGAAGATATTGCAAGCAAAGTTTTTTTTCTTGGAGATACCGGAGTTGGGAATTCCATAAAGTTAGCAATGAATTTACAGATAACCATGCTTGCACTTTCATTATCTGAAGGGATCACTCTTGTGAAAGAATCAAATGTAGACCCAAAGATTTTTCTAGATATTTTAAACTCAACTTATTTTAAAACGGGAATGAGTGAAAAAAAGGCATATTATATGATAAATGGGAAATATGATGCAACATTTACACTTGCCAATCTAAAAAAAGATATCAGTACCATCACATTTACCGCAAAAGAGCTAGGAATTGAACTTCCAATGATAAAGAAGGCTGAAGAAATATACGAAAATGCAGTAAAAGAGGGATTTGGCAGTATTGACTACACAGGAATAATTAATTATGTCAAGAAAATGAACAAATTGAAATAAAATCACAAATGAAGCTAAACAAAAATTCTATAAGTTATGATGACCATACTACATCATGCGTTTGGCAGATAAAGTGGTTATTGTTACTGGGGCATCCAGTGATATTGGCAAAGGAATTGTAAAGCGATTTGTGGAAGAAGGGGCCAAAGTGGTTCTAATTGCAAGAAATCTTGAGGAATTAGAAAAGACACGGAATCAAGTAGGAAATGAAAAGTCTACTGCATCAATTTCTTGTGACTTGACTGATGAATCACAAGTATTACAGTCTGTAAATCAAATAATGGATACATATGGAAAAATAGACATTTTAGTCAACAACGCAGGTACAATTAATGATCCAGTACATTTTCATGAGATGCAGTATTCAGAAATTAAAAGACTTGTCGATGTAAATTTACTAGGAGTGTTTCACATTACAAAAAGTGTTCTCTCAAAAATGTCAGAGGTTAAAAAAGGAACAATTGTAAACATTGGATCCATTTCAGGGGAGAGAGCAATTCAAAGAGTTCATTTAGCAGTGTATTCTGCCACAAAAGCTGCAATTTCGATGTTTACAAAATCTATTGCAGTGGAATATGCACGAAGGAATATCAGATGTAATTGTGTAAATCCCGGGATAATTAATTCAGGAATGATAAAATCATATCTTGAAGATCCTCAAGCAAGAAAAGTATTAGAAGAAAGATTGCCACTTGCCAGAATTGGTGAGCCAGAAGATGTTGCTAATGCAGCGCTATATTTAGCATCAGATGAAGCAAATTGGGTTACAGGTACTATTCTGAATGTTGACGGTGGAAAAACGGCATCTGAAGGATGATGTGTTGTAAAACAAAGAACCCCAAAAAACTTTTGTGTAAAATCATATAACAGATATTATCTCACAATGACACTTTTTTTAAGATGACATAATATGGTTTTTCTTCTTCAGATATGCACGATAACTCAAACCAGTAATAACCATAACTATGCCAGTAACTAGAGACCACATAAGAAAAGATGAGATCATAGATTCATCCATTAAAAAATGCTGAACTCATAAACATCTAAAGGTTGTGATCATCAATACACAGATATAATTATGTATGAAACATCTAAATAGATTTGAATCAGACAGAATTCATGCCTGAGAGTATTTGTTCGGATTGTGGAAAACGATTGTTTCATGAGAATGAGACTACGCTAAAAATTGAAGAGACGATTCACTCAAAATTCTGTAGAAAGAGTGAAGGAGAAACACACAGTTACATGCACAGAGACCCAGCACATATGGAAACATTTGATTCAGAAAGAGAAAATGACTCAACAGGTACTCCAGTTTTGAAAAAATAACTTAATTCAATACCTCAAAATTATATTCTAGACACGGATGACTAAAGTTGGTTGTCAGTAGAATATCACTATGATTTAGTAGTTGTAGGAGGAGGACCAGCTGGATCTTCTGCTGCATTTACTGCTGCAAGAAGTGGAATCAAAGTAGCATTGATTGAAAAAGAAGATGCGATTGCAGAAACAGTCAGAACTAGTGGAGTGACCTGGATTCAAAATATTAAAGAATTTGGCATTCCAGATGATTGTTTTAATCCAATTAGGAATTTTTCCTTTTGTTCACCAAATAATACAGTCACAATAAGTGATTCAATTCCAAGAGCTGCGGTTTTAGATGTAAGAAAAACATACAGATGGTTAGCACAAGAAGCAAGAAAAGCAGGGGCAGACATATTTCTTAAAACTAATGTTAACAAGATCATAAAAGATGACAATGGAGATATTGTAGGTGTAAATGGAATAGGACCAGATGGAAATACAATATTTTATTCTAAGGTAATAATTGATGCTAGTGGGTTTAATTCAACAGTTTGTAAAGCAATGGGTTTGGTAACTCAATGGAAGAGATTCGGAGCAGGGGCAGAATACGAAGTAAAAGTAGAAAATATTGATCCTCAAACATGGTGGTTAATGGTAGGACAGCAATATTCCCCAGCAGGATACGCATGGATTTTTCCTTTGGGGGATAATACTGCAAGGATTGGAGTAGGTATTGGAAAACCAGAATCAGATGTAGACCCAACACAACGTCTAAAAGAATTAATGGAAAGAAAGTTAGGTCCGATAAAAAAACTAGGTAAAATAACGCCTATTGAGTTCCATTATGGGTTAATTCCAAATGATGGGCTTTCAAGAAAAACAGTGTTTAATAATTTAATTTTGGTTGGAGATTCTGCAGGACAAGCAAATCCACTTGTGTTAGAAGGAATTAGATATGCAATAAAATTTGGTAGAGTGGCAGGGCTGATATCTTCAGATGCGATAAAATCAGGAAAAACAGGTGAGAAAGATCTTTACCCCTATGAAGAGAAGTGGAGAAAAGAGATTGGATCAAAAATAAACTCTGCGGGAAAAATTCAAGATAGATGGATTGGTTTGTCAGATAAAGAATGGGATAAAGAGTTAGATATCATCAAAGAGTTAAAATCTGAAGAATTTCTTGATTTCATAAAAGCTGATTTTGGATTATCCAATATGATTAAACTAGCAACTCATCATCCTAAACTGGCAGTAAGACAATTATTCAATTTAGTAAAAGGAAACAAGTGATCAAAATAGATAAAGTTAGACAAACATTTGACGTGTGGGCTCAAAATGGCAGAGCAGATACAATGGAGATAGAACATGGGAAAAATGTTTTAAAATTTTTGAAAACAATTTCATTTGATAAACCATTTACATTCCTTGATGTAGGTTGTGGAAATGGGTGGGTTATTAGGAAAATAACAGATGAGCAGAATTGTAAAAAAGCTATTGGAATTGACAAAAGCAAAGGAATGATAATACAAGCAAAAAAGAAAATAAATAGTCACAGACAACAATTCTTTCATACAGATATTGAATCTTGGGACTATAGTAGAAAATTTGATTTTGTATTTTCGATGGAAGCTCTATATTATTCAGATTCAGTCGAATTTGCATTAAAGAAGATATACAAATTATTGAAACCAGGGGGAGAGTTTTTCTGTGGGACTGATTTTTACACAGACAATAAAGCAACTGCTAGATGGGCAAATATGATGAAAATTCAAATGCATCTATTTTCAAAAAAAGAGTGGAAGAAATTATTTCAGAATACAGGATTTAATGTAAAAACAAAGCATGTCAAAGATCTGAAAAATAAGAAAAAGTGGAAAAGAGAATTTGGAACGTTATTCATAACAGGTAAAAAGCCAGAATAGTAATACACAAATTCTAACAAAAAACTTTCTAATCTGTGAGCTGGAGCACGACATCCTGCTACGGCAGAGGAAACTCCTCCCTTCATACAGGAAATGTGATCTGGAGATAGATAATCAGAGATGATTGGCAACGGAGCAGAAAAGAATCCAATATGGCACATACAGTGATGGTAAAACCTGAGGTTTCCATAAAAGGAATGAAAAATGCCGACCCACATGAAGAAAAGCCAAACAGAACTAAAGTCCCTGTACCAAGTTCAGGTAGGCTGCAAAGCGAAATATCGTGAAAACAAAAGGAGGGTTACTCCCAGCACACATAAACTTTTTTTAAAAATATTAGCTCATAGAACGAACTTGTTCTTTACAAATTTCTGCATTACATCTGCAGGTTCCATCACAAAGACAAGAACCTTGCATTTCACAATCACACTCAGAACCTATTTCTGCAGATGCAGCACAACCACATGCTGCTTCTTCAGTTGTAGAAGCAGATGCTTGTGGTGGAGGTGGCGAACTCTGTTGTTGAGGTTCGTCATAAACACTTCGTGTTTGTTGATAATCAGAATCATCTCTTAGTTGAGCTTCTCCTCGGTTAGTTTGATAACCACCAGATGAAGCACTTGTTTGATAACCTACCAAGTTACTTGGATCAATTCCTTGTTGACCTATTTTTTCATTTTTGAGAGATCTGTTACTAATAAAGAAGAATGCAAGTCCAGCAACTGCAGCAACTCCAGCCATGCCATAAACTATGAAAATTGGAAAGTCACCAGTTGAAGTTGTTGCAAATCCTTCAGGCGGGGTAGGAGTAACGCCAACAATTTCGACACCATCTAACATATCTAAAGCACCAAATCCAATAGTATACAAGTTACCTTGATCTGAAGATTGTACACTTCTAACAATATATCGTTGATCAGCATCAACCTCTGCCTCAAAGACTCGTTCTACCTGTCGTCCTTCCCTTATGCTACTTTCGCCCATAGTCCAACTGGAGACGACATAACCAGCTATCTCATCGTCTAATCCAAATGTTCCAGCATCTACATTGATTCCAGTTGGATCAAACAAAAAGTGCCAATTCGTTAAGGGTTGTTGTAAAATAAAGTCAGCATTAATTAGATTTCTGTTCAAGACATCTTCAGCTTCAGTACCTGCAAAAATTGCATAAACAGTAGGTTCTTGGTCTCGGAGTATATTAATTGGGATATTGATTTCAACATCGTCAATTACAATTTCTCCATCTACAGACATGCCCCTCCATCCCAAATCAACCAGAGTTCTTTGAGTATCTTGAGTAATTACATAATCAGTAAGAGTACCCTCTAGTAGAACTCTATAATCTATAGAGGTGTTGATGTTTCGTGCTTTAAGATGAAAATCATAAGAAACATTCAAGTCAGAAATTTTGGCTTGGCTGCCATCGGTAGCTATTCCTCGATTTAGTTTATCCATGAGTTCTTTAACCCCAGGGTTTGATGAATCAGCAGTACCTGAAACAGTCCATTCTTTCCCTTGCAAGTCTTCAAAAAGATCTCCCCCATTAGGATATTCAATAAAGATGGTTTTTTGATAATTCATCTTAAATTCGGATGATTCCTCATTAGGGTTGATTCTAGCATCTAATTGGGCAGCCCATGCAGGAGTACTTGTACCCACCACAATAAGACCAGCAAGTAAAATAGTGAAAAGAAGAGCTCGTGACACGTGTGAAATCCACAACATAGGAGTAATAAACTTATCCTAACATCAGATTGATAATTGTTGAAAAAGTAATATGGAGTAACACATGTAGACTTTGCAGTTTTAGGAGAAAATGGAATGATTACAGTACTAGCAGGAGGAACAGGTTCAGTCAAATTAGTGAGAGGGTTAGTTTCTCAGGAATCCAAGGTTAATGTAATTAGTAATGTTGGAGATAATTATTGGCTTTATGGTCTTTATGTTTGTCCAGATATTGATACAATTGTTTATGGTTTAGCAGATTTACTTGATCAAGAAAGAGGTTGGGGAATCAAGAAAGACACTTTCAATTTTTTGCGTCAAATGGAGGTTTTTGGTGAAGAGACATGGTTCAGAGTTGGAGATAGGGATGCAGCAACACATTTGATCAGAACTAACATGTTAAAGAATGGAAAAAATTTAAGCGATATTACAAAATGGATGTGTGAAAAATTTGCAGTCAGTGCAAACATCATTCCAGTTACAGATAATGGTATTGAAACAAGAATAATTACAGATAAGGGGGAATTGCACTTACAAGAATACTGGGTTAAACATAGAGGAAAAGATCCTGTAGAAGGGATTCAGTATATTGGAGCAGACAAAGCTAGACCAAATCCTGAAGCAGTAAATGCTATACATGATGCAGACATGGTAATTTTAGCTCCGGGAAATCCACTTACATCAATTGGCCCCATGCTTCAAATTAAAGGAATAAGAAAAGAGTTATCAAAAATTAAGAAAAAAGTTGTAGCAGTCAGTCCTTTGATCGGAGACAATGCAATTAGTGGTCCTGCTGCAAAGTATTTGCAAGCTGCAGGAATAGAATCAAATGCGTATGGATTAGCAAAAATGTATTCTGACGTTTGTTCTAATATTATTGTAGATACCAAGGATAGAATGCTAGTAAAGAAGATTCAGAGTTTAGATATGAAAGTATTTGAAACAAAAATCACTATGAAAAATAAGATAGCAGAAGATGCTTTAGCAAATTTCATTTTAAAACAAGTGCACGTATAATTTGAAAATAGCTGCAATAATTCCTGTAAAGACTTTCTCTAATGCAAAAACACGTTTAGGATTATCTCAAATTCAAAAAGAAGAATTGTGTAAAATAATGTTAGAGGAAATTTTATTTACAATATCCATATCGCCACAAATTGAAAAAATAATCATGGTAACCAAAGAAACAAAAGCAATTACAATTGGTAAAAAATTTGACACCATTATCATTGCTGATGAAAAAGAAGAGGGAGTCAATAGTGCAGTAGCACTTGCAGACAAATATCTTTTAGAAAATAATTTTGATGCATCAATAGTATTACCTCAAGACATTCCATACATTAAAACTCAAGATATTGATTTCATGTTAAATTATCAAGCCCCACCAAATTTTGCAATTGTTGTACCGTCTAGAAGATTCGATGGAACGAACGCTCTTGTAAGAATGCCAATAGACTTGATGAAAACTCATTATGATGAGGACAGTTACAAAATTCATATGAACACTGCCAAAGAACACACCCTAAATGTAGCACTAATATTTGTAAAAAGAATCATGTGGGATGTAGATAATTCTGAAGATCTGAGTTTTGTGTTAGAGCAAAATGAAAAACCCAAAATTACGGAAAAAATTAGAAAAATATTAGCAAAGAACTACTAAATTGATAAAAATTACCCATGTGTTCAAGAATAAAGACGATCACCAACAGACTTATAACTTATTATTTAGAAAATTTTAAATATTATCATAAAAGGTTTGGGGAGATATAAGATGGTTAAAACAGTAAATCCAAAGGAAAGGTGTCCCAGATGCGGACAAGGCACAATAGTGACTGACGCAAATACAGGAGAAAATTTTTGTGGAAAATGCGGATTTGTAATTACAGATAAAGTTGAAGAATCAGGACCAGAATGGAGATCATTTTCTAACGAAGGTGAAAATAAAAGTAGAGCAGGAGTTCCAACTTCACTTGCCATGCACGACATGGGGTTAGCTACTGTCATTAATCCTCAAAACAGAGATGCAACAGGTAAACCATTAACAGCTTCAATGAAGAGCACTATCGAAAGACTGAGAACTTGGGACAATAGAAGTCAAGTTCATGAACCAGTAGATCGAAACTTTAGACAAGCGTTTAGTGAATTAGATAGACTAAAAGACAAGCTTGCAGTTGGAGACGCAGTTATCGAAAAAGCTGCATATATTTACAGAAAAGCACTTGAAAAGGGGCTTGTTAGAGGTCGTTCTATTTCTGCATTGATTGCATCTGCACTATATGCAGCATGTAGAGATACAGAAACACCTAGGACACTAAAAGATATCGGACAAGCAAGTAACATTAAACGAAAAGATATTGCCAGATGTTATCGTTTACTGTTAAGGGAATTGAATTTGAAAATGCCAGTTGTAGATCCAATTAAATGTATTTCTAGAATTGCTAGCAAAGCAGGGTTATCTGAAAAAACAAAACGAAAAGCAACAAAAATTTTACAGACTGCCGAAGAGAATAAAATTTCAGCAGGAAAAGATCCAATGGGATTGGCTGCTGCTGCTTTGTATTTGTCATGTGTCAAAAATGGCGAGGACAAAACTCAACGAGATATTGCCGAAGCTGCAAATGTAACAGAAGTTACTATCAGAAATAGATACAAGGGTCTCAAAGATTC
>JBMYWJ010000008.1:0-13321 GCA_049607285.1 Candidatus Nitrosopumilus sp. | reverse complement strand
TTTTATTATCATATGGAGATCCATACATTGCAACTACACATATCGAATTAAGAACAAGGGCCATCAGAGAAAAAATAAAAACACATTCAATTCATGCCTCATCTTCACTTACGGCAATGATAGGAGAATGTGGTTTACATTTTTACAAAATAGGAAGAATTGCAACAATAATGAGTGAGATGAAATCACTTACAACTCCGTACTATGTAATTTATAAAAATATTATTGAAGGAAATCACACAGTGCTTCTTTTAGAATATAATCAAGACAAAGGTTTTTTCTTAGATCCCAAAGATGCATTAAAGGAACTATTAGAAACAGAAAAAGGACAAAAAAGAAATATCATAAATTTATCCACTTTTGTCATAATTGCATCAAGGGTTGGACTCAAAGATCAAAAAATCATTGCAGGTAAGATTTCAAGTTTGAAGGGAAAAGATTTTGGGCAACCACCGCATAGTGTAATTATTCCAGGCAGATTACATTTTACTGAATCAGATGCTTTGAAGATATTAGGAGAATGTATGGATGAACCATTCGATAATTCAGAAAAGATAAAGAAGATTTCAAAACAGATGATGGAAAAATATGTCCCAATGGTAAGAGAGGCACTTGAAGAAATTGAATCACATTACAAAGATCAAAAAGAATTTCAAGTGATTTTAGAAAATGCTGAATTATATATTCAAGATGCAGAGAAATTTTTAGAAGAAGATCAGGAAGAAGTAGCAATCTTGAGTATTGGATACGCAGATGGGCTAGTAGATGCATTAAGATTGGCAAAAGGCCTTGATCCAAAGATGTAGTTTTAGCGATGAATTAAAGAAGGGATTAGAAATAAAAAACATGTTGGAATTCAGTGAAAAAATCATACTTTCCACCATGTACGTATGTCAGATTGATGGAAATTCAGTATTAGAAACAATTAAGAAAAAAAGTTTACTGTCATCAGATGAAATTAATATAAAAATCGACCATCTAATAAAAAATCAATTAGTGAATCATGACAAAGTGACATTGACTGAAATTGGACGAAGTTCACTAAAAGTTGTCTTGGCGGGGGGAGTTTTTGATATTATTCACCCAGGTCACATCTATACGCTAAATGCAGCAAAAGCATTAGGAGATGTTCTTGTTGTAGTAGTGGCAACAGACAACACATCAGTTAAGATGAAAAAAAGAAGACCACTGCACTTCCAGGAACAAAGACAAGAATTAGTAAATTCACTTTCAATGGTAGACTTGTGTTTAATTGGACAAGAAGACGATATATTCAAAACGGTTAATCATGTGAGGCCACAAGTTATTGCATTAGGATATGACCAAATTCATCAAGAAAAATCAATCATAGAAGGATGTAAGAAAATAAATCTAGAGGCAAGTGTTGCAAGACTACAATCTCCAATTCCTGAGAGTTCTAGCTCTAAAATACAAAAAGAGTATGGTAAGTCAATACATGGAATTTAAGAATTAATCGGAATTTTAATTGATACTTTAGAACCATCTTTTAGTTTTCCTGACTTTCTAATACATACTTTTGATATCAATTCAATTATGGAATCATCATGATGTGTTCGCTCTAGTATGATTAGTTCACAGTTGATTGAACCGTTGAGTTTTGCTGGAAAGCATTTTACCCAGCCATAGGTTCGCTTACCGTCAGAGAAACTCTTAATTTTTATTCCATCCAAAGTTTCAAATTGTTTAATTGCTTCCTGATAGATTTTCTGATCCAATTTTATATTAAGTGTTCCTGGGAATGGTACATAGCCAATATTTGATTTGAATTGTTTTGTATATCCTGATAATCCCATATAGTATGCACCCTCACCCATTCCAGAAACCAGAGTTCCCTTTAATTCAACAAAAGAAGGTAAAGAGTCTAAACTTTTTTGTAAAATTGCAGAAAGTTTAACCATTTCAGAAAATCCTTTTGAAGTAATTTTTACAGAAATGTTTCGTGCATTAATGATCCTCTCAATGAATTGGTTTTGTTCTAATTCAAGTAGATGTTTAGATGCAGCTTGTTGGGATTTTTTAATATTTTTTCCAAGCGATGAAGTGGTAATAGAAACATAATTGTATTTTGCACCTTTGGAGAGAAGATAAGAGAGAGTCAGGATGTGCTGAATTTTTAGTTCAGTCATCTAAAGAATTTTTCCTATGCTACGCCCAAGTCACCGAATGTTTTAAGTGTCATTTCATCAGAATTTGTTAGTTTTGCAACTCTATGACCAACAACACATTCAACCCCAGCGTTTTTGGCACCTTCTAAAAGTCTCTGGGTAATGATTCCATCTAAAAGGAGATATTTGATCCCAGATTGTGTAGACAATTTACTTACAACCTCACTAATTGGGACTTTGAATACTTCATTCTGATCACTATCTAATGCAATTGCTTCTAATGTTTCATTTAGGTTGGGAAAAACTTTTGACGCAACATCTGCCATAGGTTTGTCATCCTCATTTTTAAGAGATGGTGATGGTTTGCCATCTTTGATTTCATCAGCAATAGGTCTTAGAATTTCATCAATGCGTTGAGGAGTTAATTCTTCAACTTCAACATCATTATCTGCCCTAAGTTCATAATCTATTGAAACAACGGACTTGAGCTCTTTGAGGATAAATCCACCAGCTCTATCGCCATCAAGGAATGCAACTACGGTATCTTTAGATGAACATAATTCCTTAATAGACTCATCAATTTTTGCACCTTCAATTGCAAGTGCATTATCAAATCCAGCTCTTAGAAGATTAATAACGTCGGCTCTTCCTTCAACAAGAATTACCCAATTAGAATCAAAAAGACCAGAGCTGCATGTGAGTTTGGATGGTCCATATGTAGAAAGCTTACCAGCGTCACCTTGATGAACATCATTTAACATACTCTCTCCCTCACTAACAGTTTTTGTTGCCCATTTCTGTTTGATCTCTTTTGCACGTCTTACAATATCATCTTTCTTTGCAGCTCGTACATCATCAATTGCTTCAAGTTTAAATGCACAATCAAATGGACCTACTTTATCAATACTCTCAATACCTGCAGCAATTAATGCACAAGTATCAATATCAGTGCTCATTGGAATTAACGCGTCACCGGAGGTAGTGTTAGAAGTAGATTTTGCATTAACTTCAATACGCCCTACTTTAGAAACTCGTTGCAGTTCATTCAGATTCATCTCTGGGCCCAACAGTCCTTCTGTTTGACCAAAGATGGCTCCGATTATATCTGCCCTTTCAACGAGCCCATCAACTTCATAGGAAAGTTTAACATGATATTTGACAATTCCTGATTGAGGCATAAACTATTCATCTCCTTAATTATCATGACTTGAATTCCTACCTTCGATATATGAGGGTATCGCAAAATAGGAATTAGGACAATAGATTTTCAAAGAAACCTCAACGTATAACATAGAGTAAAGAGTATACCTAAAAATGAAAAATAATGAATACTATTTTTATTCAGTACTAAATGAGTGACCGCATGAACAGGATTTTGTAACATTTGGATTGTTGATTTTAAATCCAGATCCCATTAGGCTTTCAATATAATCTACATTTGCACCTTGTAAATGATCAACACTGTAGCTATCAACTAGGAATTTTACTCCATTTTCTTCCATGACAATATCATCTTCTTCAGGTGCTTTTTCAAAGCCCATTCCATAAGACAGACCAGAGCATCCACCACCTTGAACGTATACCCTAAGATATTCAGGGGATTCTGCTTCTTCTTTCATGAATTCTTTGATTTTTTCAGCTGCTTTTGCAGTGATTGTAATCATCTTTTGTGTTTGTTCAGTTGCCATTATAAACAAAAAACTGGCTTAAATTATAATAAGCTTTTCCCACTCATCATACTATGAATGCACTAAATTAGGCATAGATTCCAATATACTCAACGTATATCAAGGAACAATTTCAGAATCAGAATTTCTTGACGCAATTAAATTTTTGAACTAAAATAAAATAACCATACTGGAAAATACAGTAGAGATACCCATAGATCAGATGCAATTACGTTTATTTCTAATGATAACTTTGATGTTTCAAGTAGCGGGTTTTACTTACAATTAAATCTAGAAATTTCTAGTGACAGCAATCACATGGAGAGAGAGTTAATAGTGTAAAATAGATTAAAAAACTCGAAATTCTAATTTTTCAATTAAATTAAATAAAATAAAATAGATATTAAGAATATCTATTTTTTTGACTTGTTAACAAATGCGATCATGCGTTCCTCTCTATCAGGGTGAGTAAAACAATTTCTCCAAGCAAGTAGTTCTACTGCAAGACCAGTATCAAGATCTGCATTTCTTCCTTTGTTAATTGCAACTTTAGACATCTGAACGCCCATTGTAGAGTTTCCAGCTATCTGTTGTGCCATTTTCAAAGATTCTTCTTCCAATGATGCAAGAGGAACAACTTGATTTACAAGACCAATCTCTTTTGCTTCTTCTGCCTTGACCATTTTACCCGTGTAAACAAGTTCTTTGGCCTTAGCAATTCCCACAATTCTCATTAATCTTTGTGTTCCACCCCATCCAGGAGGAATTCCAATTGTTACTTCTGGTTGACCTAGTCTAGCAGTATCTGCAGCTATTCTAATATCACAAGACATTGCAAGTTCACAACCACCGCCCAATGCAAAGCCATTGATAGCAGCAATAGTGGGTTGTTTTACCAGTTCAACAGTTGAAGTGACAAGTTGGCCAGTTTTTGCATATTCAACTGATTCATCTGCAGATATCTTTGACATGTATTCAATATCGGCACCAGCAGAAAATGCTTTTTCACCTTCACCAGTCAAAATGACAACTTTGACATTGTCATTACGATTAAGTTCTTCAAAAGTTTTGATCAATTCTTTTGCAACATCTGTATTCATGGCATTAAGTTTGTCAGGTCTGTTAATTTTAACAGTACAAATGCCGTCAGAAGTAGATGTAGTAACTAAGGACATAACAAAGTGCCAATTATTCTGGGACTTAAATGTTATCTATTTTCCGCGTACTTTGCCCCATTGAGCCAATGCGGATGCAGCTGCAACCCAAGTTCGAAGGTCATGGTAAACCGGAACATTGTGTTTCTCAATCAATTTTGTCATTTTTTCAGTGTAGGGGCCACCATTGCCACCAGCTAGAATGGGTTTCTTCTTTTTCTTGGATAGATCATCTAGATGACTAACAATTGTTTCTTCGAGTGGATCATCTTGGAAGACAAACCATGGCATAGCAATATCAATATTTTTTTCATCTAAGAATTGTTGAATGACAAATCTATAATCATCGGCAGTTGCACCACCACCTACATCTGCAGGATTACCATTATGAATAGGAACAGTTGGGGGGAAACGAGCCTTCATTTTTTTGAGAAGTTGTGGTGACAACTTTCCTATTGTAAGACCTAATCTTTCTAATTGATCAATTCCACCAATCATTGGACCAGCACCATTACTAGTCATAGCAACACGATTACCCTTTGCAGGAGGTTGCCAAGCTAGTGCCTTTAAGACTCCAACTAGTTCTTGATAACTATCAACTGAGATAATTCCTGCTTGTTTGAATGCACCCATAATCATTGCATTCGAACCACCAAGAGAGCCTGTATGGGATGCAGCTTGTTTTGCACCTGCAGTAGTTCTTCCACTCTTCCAAATTACGATTGGTTTCTTTGTCTCTTTCATTACTTTTTTAGCAGTGTTGATAAATTTTCTACCATCACCAAATCCCTCAACATACAATCCAATTACTTTTGTTTGAGGATCATTTGCAGCATACCATATCATGTCTGCCTCATCAACATCAGAACGATTACCAAAACTAATCATTTTTGACAAACCAAATACATCAGCGCTTTCTAACATACTAATTCCCATGGTTCCACTTTGTGAGAAAAATGCAACATTTCCTAACTTTGAACGTACCATTCGTTCTTGCCCTTGGAATGCGCAATCAAGTCTATTTGCTGCATTGAACATTCCAATACAATTAGGGCCAATTACACGTATTTTGTGTTTTAGAGATAGTTCTTTTACTTCAGCTTCCATTGCAGCCCTATCGCCACCAAGTTCTTTACCGCCACCTGAAACGATTACAACATTATGAATTCCTTTCTCTGCACAAGTTTTCATAATTGGTCCACATGCTGAAAGATCAATACAGACCACAACTAGATCAACTTTTGCAGATATGGCATCTAATGATGGGTAACATTTTATTCCAAGAATTGATTCTTGTTTAGGATTAATTGGATACACTTTACCTTTGTAATCTTGTTTTCCAAGTGCATCTAGTACAGAATTACCAATCTTTCCAGGAGTTGCAGATGCTCCTACTAGTGCAACAGACTTTGGAGTAAAGAATGACTCCATTGATGCGATGTTTGGTTTTGCTTTTGAAATAGAATTTTTCTTTATTTCATTATTTAGAATAATTTTTGCATCTACTACAAAGTGTGATTTTGGATAAACAATTACTGGGTTAAAGTCAATGCTGTTAATGTAATCAGCATTTTCTACGCCTAATTTCCCGATTTGAACTAACATTTTTGCTGCCATGTTAATATCAATTGGTTCACTTCCTCTGAAACCTTTGAGGAGTTTGGAACCTTTGAGTTCATTTAACATTGATTTTGCATCGGAAGTAGAAATTGGTAGCATTCTAAATGCAACATCTTTGAAGACTTCAGTCATTACTCCTCCTAATCCAACCATAATCATTGGGCCAAATTGTGGATCATTTTGGATACCAACAATCAACTCAACACCTTTTGGAACCATTTTTTCAAGAAGAATTCCTTTAACATTAACTCCCTTCTTTTTAGAAAGTCTGCCATACATATCGGTAAAAGTCTTTTTTACATCATTGACATTATCTAATCCAACTTTTACTCCACCAACATCAGTTTTGTGTAAGATTTGTGGTGAAACCACTTTCATTACAAGAGGAAACCCAATCTTTTTTGCTTGTTTTGCGGCATCATCAGCAGAGGTTACAAGAGCGTAAGGTGGGACCTTAACATCATATGTTTTAAGAATAGATTTTGATAATTCTTCAGTTATAACTTTGTGATCGGTTTGAATAGTTTCATCAAAAATTTTCTTTACCACAACCATTTGCACTATGGATGGAAACAAAACTCAGTATATTAAAGTTGCACCTAGACCAAACTTTAGTGGAAATTTTTATAGCATTTTTTAGTTTTCCACAAAATTTTTCAAGAATTTATCATTTCTTTTAATTTAGATCTGATCGCTAAAATAAAAGAAATCTAGGATCTCAAATTTCAAAATAAGGCATAGTAAAAACCTAAAAATTGTAAGTGAGCAATTTGAATAAGCACATTAATTTTATCGATGATTAAATCCTAATCTGAGAAATTACTTTGTAATCATAGAATAAAGTAGTAATGCTTAACTATTTTTTATTGCGGTTGTTGAACTATTGTCAAGACATCAGAACAAGACTTTGATTCAAAAGAGAACGCTAATGGTTTTTGCAATAATGTCAGTTTTTGTTTTGACTATTTTTATAGATGAGGTATTTGCAATCGAAAAGTCAGACAGAAGAGAAGCTAAAATAATATCTGATGGAGATTTATATGTTGAATCAACAATTCCAACCAAAGTTTCCTTTGAAGTAACTGCTGTTAACGAATTCAATAAACAAATACCAGTACAATGTGACAAAACATCCAATTCAGTATTCAGTATAGGAAAAACAACAGTACGGTGCATAGCAATGGATGCATCAGGAAATGAACTCAGAGATTCGTTTGTAGTAACTATAGGATATAACGTAGCACAAATTCCAAACTGGTTTAAACACACTACAGAATATTGGACATCTCAAAACATCTCAAATGAGGAGTATTTTCAGACATTAGAATTTTTATTTGATGAAGAAATAATTCAGTTGCCTCAAACCAAAGTACCAAAGGAAAATGCGGAACTACAGATACCAGTATGGATAAATACCAATGCAGTAAAATGGACTGAAGGGGAATTATCAAATGATGAATTTTCCATAGGAATACAATGGATGTTAGATCATAGAATAATCCAAATGTAAAAAATAATATTAATTATTTTTGAAAAAACATAATCCAAAATCCAAGTACATCAGACCCGAATCAAAGATTAAATGAAGACTTGAAATTATTATAAAAAATCCTCATGTTTGATTTTATTATGGGAATATTTCCTTTGATTTCAGAACGTATTTTATTTACATTAATACCATAATGGTTTTGTAATTTCTCCTTAGTTTTATCAAGCCAAAGATCAACCATTTCTTCATTTACTTCCAAATGAAATTGCAATCCAACTGCACTTTTGTATTGAAAAGCTTGATTAGGATAATGTTTGGAAGATACCAATCTAGTAGCATCTACAGGAAGATCGAACGTGTCACCATGCCAATGAAACACAGTAAAAGGGATTTCAAAATCAGAAAAAAAGGTAGAGCTTTTAGGAATTTTTAAATCATGGTAAAATCCAATCTCTTTTTTTGGTCCAGGATAAACTTTTGCACCAAAAGTTTTGGCAATCAATTGAGACCCTAAACAAATTCCAAGAACAGGGATATCTTTTTCAACATATCTTTTGATTAGTTGTTGTTCAGAATTTAGATATGATAAGTCATCATTGGCACTTTCAGGAGCACCCAAAATTACAGCCATAGAAAATTCTTGTTTTGGAATAGGCTCCTTTTTTGCATTAATTGAAATAATATCAAATCCATCCTTTTTGAAAAGATCACCCAGATATCCAGATCCTTCAATTCTTGCATTTTGTATAACTAAAACTTTGGACATGTTATAATATTTCCAAAAGTGCTTAATATGTTAAAAAGAAAAAATCCATGTGATAGTCACCGAACAGGAAATACTGGAATTAAAAAGATTCATTTGGCAATTAAATTCTATAAAGGAAGGTGCTGTTGTAGTTGAGGGAAAAAGAGACACTAATGCATTAAAAAAACTTGGATATTTGGGAAAGATTTTAGAATTTCACACATTTGGTGGAATTGTAAATTTTGCAGATTTTGCTGCAAAATATAAGAACATCATTCTTCTTTTTGACAGAGATAAAAATGGGAGATGCCTAACAGCAAAAACAATTCAGCTATTGCAAAGAAGAACTAAAGTAGATCTTTCTTACAAACGAAAGCTTTGCATAATTACTAGAGGAAAAATAAAATTTATTGAGCAGTTAGTTTGTTACAAAGATTACTTTTCTTAGAATTATGGCCAGATTCCTTTTTGGTTAAAGGCTTCAAGAACTCTTTCTACTGCCAAAACCATTGTTGCCTTTCTCATGTCAATTTTATATTTTTTGGATAGAGCATATGCATCTTTGAATCCTTTTGTTATATTTGCCTCCATCTTATTTGCTACCTCATCAAATGTCCAATAATATCCCATGTTGTTTTGCACCCATTCTAAATAGGATATACAAACACCTCCAGAATTAGCCAAAATATCAGGAATTACTAAAATTTTCTTTTGATAGAGTATTGGATCAGATTCAGGTAATGTTGGTCCATTTGCAGCTTCGGCAATTATTTTACATTTGAGATTCTTTGCAATTTTTGCATTGATTTGGTTTTCCAAAGCTCCAGGAACAAGAATATCACATTTGGTGGTAAGTAATTCCTCAGTTGAGATTTTTTTACTGCCAGGAAATCCAACAACTGAACCATTCTTTTGTTTGTATTCTAATATTTTACCAACCTTTGCACTTTTTGGTATTGAAATTGAACCTTTTGAATCACTAACTGCAATAATTTGT
This sequence comes from Candidatus Nitrosopumilus sp., assembly GCA_049607285.1. Lineage (GTDB taxonomy): Archaea > Thermoproteota > Nitrososphaeria > Nitrososphaerales > Nitrosopumilaceae > Nitrosopumilus. Next base: position 3,523 of record JBMYWJ010000008.1, on the reverse strand, counting down.
GCACCCATCTTTTCAAGGTATTCTCCTGCAAATGTAGCTGCATTACCAAATCCTTGTAAAACTACCTTGGCACCTTTTAGGCTTATTTTCAATGTCTTTGCAGCTTCTCTTACGGTATATGCTGCGCCTAATCCAGTTGCTACGTTTCTTGCAAGTGAACCTCCCATTGAAATTGGTTTTCCAGTAATTACACCAGGAGAATACTTGTTACCATTTAATTTACTAAACGTATCCATAATTTGAGTCATCTCTCTACCTGTTGTGTAAACATCAGGTGCAGGAATATCTTTTTCAGGTCCTATGATTTCAGAAATTTTGTATGCAAATCCTCTGGTTAGTCGTTCAAGTTCTCCATCACTGAGTTTCTCAGTCTTTGGGTTGACATAGATAGCCCCTTTACCTCCACCCAGTGGAACATCAACAATTGCACATTTCCATGTCATCCAAGATGAAAGAGCCATGACTTCACGTTCCATATATTCAACTCCACCTTCAGGGTTGAAATAACGAATACCTCCCTTGTAAGGACCTCGGTCATTATTATGCTGACTTCTAAAACCCGTAAAAACTCTAATTTTTCCATTATCCATTTTGACTGGAATTTTTACTCTCAAAACTTTGTTCGGTATTGCCAAGTATTGACGCAACTCTTTATCTTTAATTCCTAAAATGTCACATGCATCGTTAACTTGTTTTGTAGCATTGGCAAATGGATCGGACTTAACCAAGACGATTCTACTAAACGAACTTAGATTATATAAGTTTGGTTAGAAATTTTCAGAGTATTGTAAATATTACATTAAAGATAGACTTTCTTGTAATTTAATTTCCGATCTAGTTTATCGACTGCCTCATCTAAAGCATTGATGTTGATTTCAAGAAAGTTTGAAAGATGGAAAAGTGCACCATATTTTTCTCCAACTTTTGAGACCATGTTATTTTTTTCTAATACTTTCATATGGTGTTGAACTGCCTTGTAATCAAGATCAAGTTCTTGCGCTATCTGATGCGTATTATACGGCTGGTTAAGTAAGAGCATGATAACGCGTAATCGAGTAAATCCGCCTCGAGTACTTGTAAACAAGTAAAGTAACAACTTTCTGGTTTGTTTATCTGGTTTCCTTTGTTCAGAGACTTGTCGTGATCTAATAATTTCTTTAAATTTCAAAAGTTGGTTTACCATGACTACTACCCAATAGTAAGTATAGTATACTTAAAACCCTATTTCCAAATCTTTTCCACATTAGACAAATTTAGACAAGATAATTACCCTTAAATTGACTGAGGATGGACTTGAGATGACATGATGGCATCGCGTGGTTACGATCAGACACCTACTATGTACTCACCAGATGGTAGAATTTACCAAGTGGAATATGCCATTGAGACTGTTAAAAGAGGAACTTTAGCAATAGGAGTTTGTAGTAAAGAAGGAGTAATCATGGCAGTTGAAGAAAAACCACGTACATTACAGACTAGGAATGTAACTCAAAAAATTTTCCAAGTAGATTATCACATAGGAGTTGCTGCAGCAGGATATATTCCAGATGCACGCGTTCAAGTGGATAATGCAAGGTTCTTTTCTCAAGGAAACAGAATGACATATGATGAATCTGTTGAAGTTGCAACTGTTGCCAAACATTTGGCAGACAATTCACATCAATTGACACAATATGGTGGAGTTCGACCTAACGGAGTGTCTTTAATAATCGCAGGAATTGATCAAAAAGGAGAATCAATCTATGTAACTGATCCTAGTGGGACATACGTACAGTATGCAGCAATTGCAATTGGGGCAGGTTCTGATGATGTAAATGAATTTTTAGAAAAACATTACAACTCTGAAATGAGTTTAGATGATGCAGCATCTTTAGCAGTTGCAGCAATTAATCTAAAGACAGAACAAAAGGAAGGGATTGATCATATAAAAATGGCAAAAATCACAACAGAAATAAAAACATTTGAAAAAATTTCAGAATCAGATTTACAGAATTATTCTCAAAACGCATCAAAGTTTTATCCAGAATAAAATTTTTAGATTTGAAAACTATTCAAACAAGTATACAGAGTCGATAGATTGTGGGTTTAGGAAGTTATTGGGGAGAAGTAATGGAGGTACTTCGAGAAATCATACCTGTTTATGATAAAGTAAATTCAATCATCTCACTGGGTAAAGATGTAGAACATAGAAATCGAGGAATTGCAAAAAGGGTTTTTCCAGGTAATAGAATTTTAGATGCCGGTTCAGGTTTTGGAAATATGTCAAAAACAGCTCTAAAACTAACTGACGGTAAAATTGTCATTACATTATATGATCCACTTGTTCCAATGCTCAAAAATACGGGAACACATTTTGAAAAAATACCAGATATGGCAAATGGAGTTTTTGAACACATTCCATTTAGAGATGAAGAATTCGATGCAGTATTATGCGGTTATTCGTTAAGAGATGCAATAAATTTGAGAATTGCCATTTCCGAAATTCACAGAGTATTAAAAAAAGATGGAAGATTTGTTATTGTTGATTTAGGAAAACCAGATGAGGCATTAATTAGATTTGGAGTTTCGTTTTATTTGAGATGCATTCTTCCCATTCTTGCATTCATTGCGGGAGGAAAATTGGGATTAAAGTTTGGAACTCTATATGGAACATTCAAAAGATGGCCACAAAATAAAAAACTTGAAGGATTGTTATTGGAAAGATTTTCCAAGGTAGAATTTGAGAAAGATCTTATGGGCGGAGCAATAATGGTTGCCGCATACAAATGAACAGAGTTCTTTTACTAGTTAACATTACGGGTTTAATCATAGGAATTTCATATGGATTACATGGGCCAATTCTGCCATTATTTGCAAAGAATGTTATTGGTGCAACATATTCCGAGCTGGGATTAATTGGATTAACCAATTTTATCCCATACATGTTCATTCCTCTTTTTGTAGGGATTTTACTTGATAGAATTAACAATGGGTATTTACTTTCATTAGGTGTTATTGTAAATTCTGCATCAATCTATCTTTTGTCAATAGCACAATCAGTACCAGAAATTATGGGGTTTAGAATAATGACAGGAATAGCACATGCATTTTTCTGGCCACCATGTGAATCAATAATCTCAAATGAAAGTACAGAGAGAAATAGAGTCAGAAACATCTCATGGTTTACAATGTTTTTTGTAATTGGGTTTATGATTGGACCATTATTTGGCACCATACTCTTAGATGAACTAGATGTCTCATACAGAGTTCTGTTCCAGATTACAGCATTTATTCTGGCTGCCGCAATAATTACTGCTCTTCTAGTCTCAAAAAGAAGTAGCAAAAATCATCATGAAAGATTTTCATTTTCATCAATCAAAGAAATGAAAAAATTTCCTGAAGTGATAATATTGTTGATTTTCTGTACATCATCGTTTGGGATAATTTTAACAATTTATCCTGCATTTCTCAACGATAATGGCATGACTGCCACTGATATTTTACTACTATATTTTATTTTTGGAATATCACGAGTAATATCACT
>JBMYWJ010000007.1:0-13819 GCA_049607285.1 Candidatus Nitrosopumilus sp. | reverse complement strand
TGCGTTGCCGAGCATCTTCGTAACTTTACGAATTTCAGCTAATTCGTTAGACAAAACTCTACTTGTGCTAGTATCATGTTGCTGCATTGCAGTCACGACTCTCTGAAAGAGTTGCGCATCTCTTTCACGCAGTTTGCCCAACATAGAGTCCATTTTTGAAATTTGGACCTGTAGTTTGTTCACTGCAGTTTGGATTCGTGGTTTTAATGCACCTTGAGGCTTTACTGCTTCACGGAGTTTGCCAGTTACACTTTGGGTCTCTTGACGAGCCCAAGTTTTATCGAAGTTTGGCATGGTGATTGATTTAGAAATAAGCTCTTAATGGACGGTGTATATTTAGATCAACTTTAGATTAAATTTAGCTAACAAACTATAATTCAGTATCAATAAACAAATGTTATGTCCAAAATTGCAGTTTTTGATTCAGGATTAGGCTCATTATCAATTATTAAAGCCATACAAAAAAAATCGAAGGTAGAAATCATATATTTTGCAGATCAGAAAAATTTTCCCTATGGACAAAAGTCAAAATCGGATCTAATGAAAATCATTGAAAATTCAATCAGAAAGATAAAAGAAGAGTTTGAACCTGATATAATAGTAATAGGTTCAAACACACCTACAATTATGTTAGGTATAGAAGAAAAAAACATTATTGGAGTTAAACCACCATTAAGAGAAGCTGAAAAATTTTCTAAAACAAAAAATATTGCGATACTTGGAACAAAAGCTGCAATTCAAAGTAAAGAATTATCAAAGTTTATCGGAGATTCTAATCTTAATCAAGAAACTAAAATTTATAAAATTAATGGATCATCTTTAATAGATCTTGTTGAATCTGGAAAATTTCTCACAAACAAGTTTATGTGTAAAAAATTAATTAAAGAAAGCTTGGAAAATATGTTACTTGAAAAAAATATAGATGTAATTACTTTATCAAGTACACATTTATCTTTTTTAAAATTAATGTTAGAAAATCAATTTCCAGATGTAACTTTTGTTGATCCAGCTAACTCTATTGCAAATAGCATCCATAAAAAAATAAAAAATAAGCAAGCAAAAAAAAATAAATTAAAAATTTTTTGTTCTGGTAATGTAAAAAAATTTGAAAAGAATCTTAGGAGATTGGGTATAAAAAATAAAGTTAATTTTTTATCGATTTAATTTTAGATTTTCTATATCCATGACTAAATTCTTTGTCATAAAGTTTAGAATATTCATATGATTTAGGTTCAATTACATCACTAATTATAACAATCGCAGTTCTAGTAATTTTTTCATTTTGAATTTTTTTGACAATATCATTTAAGGTTCCTTTGATTATTTTTTGATCATTCCAACTTGCTCTGTATACTACAGCTATCGGAGTAGATTTCTTATATCCTCCTGAAATAGATTCTTTTACAAGTTTGGAAAGAAGATGAACACTAAGATAAAAAATTAATGTTGCTTTATGTTGTGCAAGTGCAGAAATCTTTTCTCGTTTTGGGACCTTAGTTCTAGATTCTACTCTAGTAATTATTATTGTCTGAGTCACACCTGGTAATGTCAATTGTGTTCCCAATGCAGCAGCCGAGGCCAGAAATGCTGTAACCCCAGGCACAACTATAGACTTTATCCCTTTTTCCTCAAGATTATCAATCTGTTCTTTTATTGCTCCATAAATAGATGGATCACCATCATGTAATCTAATTACAAGTTTGTTCTTTTTTGCATTATTATATAATAAATCAAAAATTTCTTCTCTAACTAATTTGGCAGCATCATAGAGTTTTCCTTTTTTACAAAGCTTCAAAATTAATTCAGGAATTAAAGATCCTGAATAAACAACTATGTCTGCTTTTTGAATTAATTTTTTAGCTTTAACAGTAATTAATTCTGGATCTCCTGGACCACATCCAACAAAAAAAACTTCAGACACGTTTTACCACCAAGATTGAAAAATATTTTGTTGTTAATGTGTTATCATTTACTTCACCTAAAGTTAATTTTCTAACGATTTCATGATCTGTTCCTAAATCTTGACCAATAGCAAATATTGAATTATCTGGAAATCCAGATTCTTTTAGAACATTAATAACTTGATCAAAGTATCTTCCATCTTTAAGAAATATCATTGATTCAGAATTTTTTGCAATCTCTTTAACGCTAGACAAATCATAACATGAGGGAATAATTGCAACTTTTTCTGCTCCTTCTGCAATACTTACACCTACCTTTGACGCGAAGGTAAACATAGAAACAATTCCAGGAATCACATCAATATTCATGGTTGGGTAGTTTGTTTTAAGATCTTTATGCATATAGATCCATGTACTGTACAAATAAGGATCGCCCACAGTAAGATATACAACATTTTTTCCTAACAAAACTTTTTCAGCCATAATCTTGGCATTTTTTTTCCACGTATTTTCTAGTACATCTTTATCTTTTGTCATCGGAAAGATGAGTTTAACAATTTCTTGATTTTTTGATTTATCAATTAAGGGAGAAACAACAGAAAAGGCAATACTAGGTCGATCTTCTTTTGATGCGGGACACATAATAATATCAGCACTTTGAATTGCTTTAACAGCCTTCACAGTAAGTAAGTCTGGATCTCCTGGACCTACTCCAATTCCAATTAATCCAGACATGAAAAAGATGGACTTTTACCCAATTAAAAATCTAGATTAAATTTTAGACGCAGAAATCACAGTTACTGGATTTCGTGCAAGCATCATTGTACCTGTAGTAGTTTTTCTGCTTTTGGCAATAGTGATTTGTGTAATATCAATGGATTCAAACTCTAACGTATCTAGTATTTCTAGTACTGAATACAAGGTTTCAATCAAAATAACACCAATTACAATTCTACCTCCTTGTTTTAATTTATTTTGTGAAATTTCAACTATCTGTTTTGTATCTTTACCAGTTCCTCCGATAAAAATAGCATCAGCTTTTTCAAGATCTTGAATCTTTTCTTTAGCATTTCCAAAAATTACAGAAATATTTGAAAGATTAAATTTTTTCATATTCTTTTCAGTTAATGCTATTGCCTTCTCATCATAGTCAATAGATAATACTTTTCCATGTGATTCAATCTGAAGTCCAGCTTCAATCGAAATTGAACCACTTCCACAACCAATATCATATACAGTTTGTCCGGGTTTTAATCTTGCCTTACTAATTTGAATAGTCCTAATCTCTTCTTTTGTAATGGGAACATTTTCTGTTCGTTCAAAATATTCATCTGGAATTCCAGGTGTTTTGTAATTCCACATTTACAATCTTTCCTTAATTGTATTAAGAAATAGGTGATGTAATTCCACTGGATATACTTCCTGTATGAACAAGCGTATAAGTCAAAATCCAAACAAATAGGTAGATAAAGACGTAGCTTCCAATAGCTTGCGTAACAATTTTTTTTCTATCAGATGAGGGTAATTGCATTTTCATTCCCTTTGCAACAACTATTGTTCCCATAAACACTATTATCATTAATCCAATAGAAGCCCATCTTCTATCTTCACCTTCAATATCTTCAAAAATGAAAGTTGCTGCAGTTCCTGTAAGCACAGCCAAGCCCACACGTAACCAAAATAACTTATTTAGTTTCTTATCTTTTTCATTCCTCTCAGCTATGTTTATTGATGGATCTACTGTAGGATTATCTGGAATAGGCTCAGATTTTTCTATTTCAGGAATATCGATAAAATCTTCATTTATTGATTCTTTTTTCGAGTCATTAGATCCAAGTGTAGGTTTAGATTTTTTCTTTTTGAATTTTGCCAAGTAAATTTCTAGCGTGTCTCAGATAAACCATGTTTAATATCTTTGGTCAAAATTTAAGCATGTGAAAGCAAGAGTATAATTTTAGACCTAAAATAGAGTAATTATGACTCTAGCAGGGATAGAGCTGCGATATTTGGTCGAACAAATTTCGGAGAAGGTTCAGGATTATTATATCAGTAATATATATGGAATTACAAAAGATAGCATTCTCTTCAAACTTCATCATACTGAAAAAAATGATCTCTTTATGATGATTTCAACATCTGGTGTTTGGCTTACTACGGTAAAAATTGAACAAATGGAGCCAAATAGATTGCTGAAAAGATTACGTAGTGATCTTCTTAGATTAAAATTAAAAAAAATTAAACAAATTGGAGCAGAGAGAATTGCATATTTTACTTTTGAAGGATTTGGAAAAGAATTTATTTTAATTGGAGAATTTTTTGGAGATGGGAATATTTTACTATGCAATAATGATATGAAGATTTTGGCACTACAGCATTCCATAGAAGTTAGACATAGAAAGCTTAGTGTAGGATTACAATATACGCCTCCACCAGAAAATGGATTAGACGTTTTTAATATGTTAGAATCAGATTTTGATGATCTCAAAATAACAGATTTAGGTTGTGCCAAATGGGTTGGAAGAACTTTAGGCTTACCAAAAAAATATGTTGAAGCTATTTTTAAAATTACAAATATTGATCCAAAGAAAATTGGGAATATGTTAACATCAAAAGAAATAACATATATTTTTGAAACTGCAAAAAAAATTATCTCAGATGTAATATCAGGAAATCATAATGCGGTAATAGTTAAGAATGAAAAGACAGAGGTTCTTCCACTAAAATTGGGAGAATTAGAAGGAGAAATAAAAAATGTTAACAGTTTCATTGAAGGATTGGATACAGTTTTTACTGAAAATATAGTTGAAAAAGGAAAATTAGTACAATCAAGTAGTTCTGATAAAAAAATAAAGGAATTAGAAACACAAATTTCAGAACAAGAAAAAGCGATGGAGTTAGTCAAAGAACGATCTAAAAATATCACAAATGTTGCAAATTCTCTTTTTGATATGGTGTCAAGAGGAATAGTTTCAATAGTTGATGTATCTGCCCAGGAAATTTTAGCAAATTTTAATGCAAAATTAATTAATGAAAAAGGAATTTCTTTAATTCTCATTCAAGATCAAAAAATTAAGATAAATACCAAAGCTCCACTTCAGTCAATTGCTTCAGTTTTGTTTAACGAGGCAAAGAAACGATCAGGTGCAATAAGTTCAATTCAAGAAATAAAAGAAAAAACAGAAAGAAAATTGGAAAAAATAAAAAATAAAACTCAGTTAGAAAAAGATGTAATTTTAGTTTCAGAAATTAGAAAGAAAAATTGGTACGAGAGATACAGGTGGTTCTTTACGTCCGACGGATTACTTGCAATTGGGGGAAGAGATGCAGCGTCAAATTCAGCTGTTATAAGAAAACATTTAGAAAAAAATGATAAAGTGTTTCATGGAGATATTTTTGGGTCACCTTTTTTTATATTAAAAGATGCACAAAATGCTCCTGACACTAGCATGAGTGAAATTGCTCATGCAACTGTTTGTTTTAGCAGAGCATGGAGAGAAGGAATGTATGGAATAAATGCATTTTGGGTACATCCCGATCAAGTAAAAAAATCAGCTCCAAGTGGAGAATTTTTACCTAAAGGATCATTTACAATAGAAGGACAAAGAAATTTTATAAAATCAGAAAATCTTAGATTGGCAGTAGGCATTATTCCACAAGATGAAAATTTTGTTTTAACTTGTGGGCCTTCCAAACCAATCAAAAAAAATTCTATATGTTATGCAATAATTGAACCACATGGACTAGAAATGGTAGATGCTGCCAAAAAAATAAGAATTGAATTTATAAAAATATACGAAGAAATTGCCAAACAAATTAACATAGATGATTTTGTTCGTGTCTTACCTGCAGGAAAGAGTCAGATTAAAGAGATTGGGTTAGGAGAATCACAAAAAGAAAATTTTATTGATAGTGAAGTGGGTTAGGAGAATCAGTATCAAGTGAAATTTTCATCCCACTCTCAATAGAAGAAAATTCTTTATCACTAATTGTAATTAATGGAATATTTGCTAATGCACAACCGGTAGCTACCGTAAGATCTGCTTTTTGACATATCATTGCAAGAGGTGCTACATTGTTTGATTTAATTGAATAAATTGTATACGCACCTACACTACTGCCAACACCTGAAGGGAATACAAGAATAACATCTTTGATTGATTTTTCAAAAAGATCATGATTTTTATCACTAATTATTCCAGTTTTTTTATCTACTGTACCTAAAAAATTTATCGAATTGTTAGATTTTAAAATAACTCCTTTAACTTTGCCTGAAACTAAGATTTTATTCATCTTGTTTCATCTTTAATAATTTGTGATAGTGATTTCAAATTAACGTCAACGCCATTAGAATTTTTAAGATAAAATGCACCTTTGATACTATTTGTTGTAACAGCATCAATTTCATTGTTATTTATCAATGGACTCAAACATGTACAACAATCTGAGAGAATTTCACAGCCTGCTCGTTCCAACTCATTGACGTATCCAATTTTTTTTGCTTGTTCCTTTACAGTTCTAGGACAGAATATCATGCATCTCTTTTTGAAAGAATTTCCCTTTAGTTTGCCAACAAGATCAGAAATTTCGTCTAATCCTAATTGTGGGCTACCTAATGTAATTAAATCACCTTTTTCAGAGGTGTTTAGCTCGTCATGAACATTTTGCATCTCTTTTTCATCAAAATCTACTTTTTCACAATTAGGATCTCCTTCTCCAAAAAGAAATTTGGCACAAGTTCCAGATGTTCCCATTCCTCCACACATAGATTTTGTTTGTCTCTTATCCATCTTGTTAAGACCAGAAATATTTACAGAAGTATTTCCTATTTTTCCAGCAAAAAATCCAAGCATCCCATATGTTAACTCATTTGGGTTTTTTATTTTCATTTTAATTGTAATATTTGGGATATCTTCTTTTCGTAATGAAGAGAATGGACTTTTCCCAGTAATTGCACTAGCAAGTGCACTAAATGCACTTTCTTTGTTTGTTTTTAGATTATCATATGAATTTGCGTGAATTGCAGCATTACTTTCAGCAAATGCAACTTGGGTTCCATGGCTTGGAATATCAAAGATGTCATATGGAATACATGAAAATGAGGGAATAACTCCCATAGTTTCATATGAATTTTTAATAGATAATTGTTTTGAGATAAAATTATCATCTAATCCGTAATTTAACACATTATCTACGTCAAAACCCATTGGATTCAAAGTTGTTTTTACTTTAACTCTAGCATCCTTGCTGATATTTGATAAAAATTCTTCTCCTGCATCTCCAATAGTATTATAATTTACACCAGAAAGATGTGCCCACTCAATAGGCACTAAGTTCTCAGCATCTGTAGCTTCACCAGTTGCAACTAATATTCGGTACGCCATTTGCATAATTTCTCCACGTTCTCCCTTTAGTGATAATTCTTCTTCTTTTGTTAGATTCAACATGAATTCTTGGTTATTACAGTTATAATACTTGTATGTAGTTTGTTAGATGAAAATGAAAAAAATTCTTTGTGGTATGATAGATACAATGAATTCTGTGAAACCACCTAGAATGACAGCTCTTAGAGAGCTTCATGAAGCTGAAACTGGAGGACCATTTAGTATTTTGATTGGAACTATACTTTCTGCTAGAACTAAAGATGAAAGTACAGCAAAGGTAGTCAAAGTATTATTCTCAAACTACAAAAATCCAAAGGAACTTGCAAATGCCAAAGTAAAAGATATAGAAAAAATAATTAAATCAATTGGATTCTATCATGTAAAATCTAAAAGAATTATAGATGTTGCAAAAATTATTGATAGAAAATACAAAGGAAAAGTTCCAGATGACTTGGATACTTTAATTCAATTACCAGGAGTTGGAAGAAAAACAGCTAATTGTGTTCTAGTTTACGCATTTGAAAAACCAGCTATTCCAGTAGATATTCATGTTCATAGAATTTCAAATAGATTAGGATTAGTTGAGACCAAAAATCCGGAAGAAACAGAACAAGAATTAATGAAAAAAATTCAAAAAAAATATTGGATTGACATTAATGATACATTTGTCATGTATGGTCAAAATATTTGCAAACCAATTTCACCAATGTGTAATATATGTAAGATTAAAAAAAATTGTCAGTATTACAAATCTAAGAACGTTTCTTAGTCAAAAAGAGGAATCCAACGATAATTCCAACTCCTGCTGCAATATAAAATGGAAACAAAGCAAAGACATTCTTAGCAGGATCACCAGATAGAAATTCCATAGTCATTGTTCCAGAATTTACTGATGGTGGATCAGTAGAACCCTCTAACCCATGAACAGAATAAGAATTAATTCCAAACGTTCCAATATCTAAATTAGTAACTACAATTCTTGCCCCATTGTTAACAGTTAATCCTGCACGTTCAGTATAAGATATGATAGATTTAGTTTGGGGATACCAACCTCTTTCTAAATCTCTATGAACTACAACATAACCTTCTTTTGGAGTTTGCACCGCAACCCAGAATTTGTTATCAGGTTGTGAACCCATTCCAACTTCAATAAATTCATCTAATGATTCCTGGTCATATATTCTAAAAACAGCATTTCCATTTGGATTTGCATAAGACAGATTATTATCAATGGTTACCTGCCAGCTTAGAGCATGAACATTATCAAGATCTATGATTGGTGCATCTCGCAGAACTTTGTTAAATTCTTCTGCTGGAATTTCTATTGTATCAATAAGTAAAGATGGATTTGATACATCTTGGGCAAATACGGGAGTAATAAAAATCCCCGAAAACAAAACTATGGCAAATAGATATTTCACAAGCTAGAAAGAGTTTGATTGAATAAATATCTAATCAACAAATGGTTTTGGGTGGTTTAGTATTACTTGTGCAACTTCAGGTCTTAGAATAAATTCAGAAGGTGCTTGACCGTTTTGAATCATCTCTCTAAGTTTAGTTCCACTAATTTGCTCTTTTGCATCATCATCATGAGGACAGGTCTTTGGATTTGTGTATGTATGACATTTTTTGCAATAGAAAAATGCAGGAAAAAATACCGGAGTAATTTCTAATTCGGGATAATTGTCAAAGATTTTTTGTGCTGCAAATGGATCGTAAAATTTTCCAACTCCGGCATGATCTCTTCCTATAATTATATGCGTGCATCCATAATTTTGTCTCATTATAGCATGATGAATTGCTTCGTTTGGCCCAGCATACTTCATATCAGTATGCAAAGTTCCAAGAATACATCTATTTTCTGGATAGTATGATTTTATCATAGTTTCATAACATTTTACAATTATGTCATCTACAAAATCACCAGTTTTTTTCTTACCGATAATTGGATTTACGAAAACACCATCACGTGTTGTAATTGATGTTTTTTGAAGCATTTCATGTGCAACATGTGGAGGATTTCTTGTTTGAAATGCACAGATGGTTTTCCACCCTGCTTGAGCAAAAGCCTCTCTAGTTTGAATAGGAGTCAATCTATATTTTCTAATTTCTGATTCTTCCGGTCTTTGTATGTAGTCAATTTTTCCACCTACTAGATAATCCTGCATTAACATTGTCTTTGCAACACCTGGATGAGATGAATCATTAGTTCCAAAGACACCTTGTGTAGTTTTTTCTTTATTAAAAGAAAATATTTCCTCAACATGTAATATTGCAACTCCAACACCTTGTGGATTTTGTAATAATACATTTCTGGCTTCTTTCATTTGAGAGGCAGTTTTTTCATCAACATCAAGTACAATAGGGATTGTCCAAGCTAGATCATTTGCTAGCCGTCCATGTGAAATAACGCTTTCAAAGTCTTGCTGTCCTAAAAATCCCTCTAAAGGACTAAAAACTCCATCTGCAATATTTTCAACATCATTTGCAAGATTTTCGGTAATTTTGACTGAGAACAATCCAGTAGGATCAACTTTGGTAATTTTGTTAATTAGCACTCCACCATGAGGGTTAATTGAATTATTTGTCGACATGTTTAATCTTCTATTTATCGTCTATATGAAGGCCACATTCTTTATGTTCTCCTTGTTCCCACCACCATCTTCCTGCTCGAAGGGTTTCTCCAGATTTTATTGGTCTTGTACATGGTTCACAGCCGATACTTGGATAACCTTTGTCAAGAAGACTGTTGTAAGGTAGATTATTCTTTTTGATATATTCTTGAATTTGATCCCATGTCCAATCGATTATTGGATTTATTTTTAGAATTCCATTATGTCCATTATCCAATTGAAAGATAGAAACATTCTCCCGAATTTTTGTTTGATCACGTCTTAATCCAGTTATCCAACCATCCAAAATCCGAAGCATTTTGTTCATTGGATGTACTTTCCGAATTTCACAACATAGTTTTCTATTCTCTACACTTTCATAGAAAAGATTCATTCCTTTTTCATTAACCATATTTTCAATTTCTTTAGTGTCAGGAAACAATACTTCTATTGCAATGCCATATTTTTTTCTCACAACATCCATAATATCATAAGTTTCTTGTGGTAATCTTCCAGTATCTAATGTAAAGAATCTAAACTCAGGATTAATTTTTAACATAATATCCATAACAACTGCATCCTCAGCACCAAAACTAGAGGCTTTTGCCACTTTAGGATGAAGATTATCTGAGGCCCATTGAAGTGCTCCTTCAGTAGTCTTTATCTTTAAATTAAGATCATCTACTTGACTTTGTGTAAATTTTGTCACATATTCAATCAATGTTTTTCTTTTATATTGATTACCCAAAAATTTGTTCTAAATTATAAACAAGTAGATTTCAAATTAAAAAAGATGGATAAAGTATCATCATGTGTAGTAGTTTTTCCAACGGTATTTTCAAAAAATAAAATTTCACAATTAATTATAAATATAAAAAAAATTTTAAGGATAAAAAACCAACAATTCAAATCTGTAAAACGAGATAATAATGTAATTTTAGTTCATGCAAATGATCCTGTATTTGCATCATCTGCTATCAATTTACTCTTTGGTATTAAAAAAATTGCAATTGCAAGACAAATAAAAAATAACTTTCAAGAGATTATTTTAGAGATCACATCTATTAGTGGAAATCTTCTCTTAAAGGGTGAAAAATATCTAGTTAAAGTAGAAGGGACATCAAAAGGATTTCTTGCAAAAGATGTGGAAATTGCTGCAACATCTAACATAATAGAAAAAAAATCAGAGCTTGGGGCTTATCCAGGAACAGAAAAAGATCATAACAAATTATTGTATACATATCTAACAAAAAAAAATGCGTATGTCTGTATTTTTTCTGACAATGGCAATGGTGGAATTCCTTATCAAGTACAAAACAAGAAGGCAATTTGTGCAGTTTATGATGAAATATCTGCGATTTCTTGTTATGAAACCATAAAACAGGGTTATGATAGCAAAATCATTGTTTGTTATCGACAAAAATCTGAATTGATGAATTTAGTCAAGATGATCAATCAAATTATTCCGAGATTAATTCAAGACAAAATAGAGTTGGATTTTTTTCAGTTAAAAATTAAACCAAGTGGAATAAAAAATTACTTGACATATGTCAATTCAATAATAGAAATAATGCTGGAGCAAACTGAGAGTCATGTATCACTAGCTTTGCCATCATTGATATTTTCCTTAGATTTGATTGATAATTCATTAAAACGTGTATTTGAAAAGAAAAAAATTCCAATAATTCCACTAGCTGGGGTAGATACTATTCTATTTGATGATGCCAAGGAGATTGGATTAGGAAGAAATATCAAAAAGTTGGAGAAATGTGTAACAATTACTTCAAAAAAAATCCCTGCATTTTCAAAAAAACAAGTAGAAATTGCTCTAAAAACAAAGAAAAAAATTTCAGTTCAGACAGGACCTAACAATATTCATGATATTTTAGATTTATTAGAATAAAGCATTTGGAATTTAAACAGCATATTTGATTTCATATTGTGCTTAAAATAGGAGAATTCATCTATCCATGGGGAAGTGGACACTATTCCCGTATGATGAGGCTAAATGAAGTATTGGAAGATCAGATAAAACAAGAGTTTGAGATTCATTTTTCAAGCAAAGATCATGTTTATAAAAAATTATTAAAAAAATTCCCCGATGAAAAAGAAAAAATTCATGAGATATTGATGCCAACACCAATTGATGGAAAATTTGGTCCAAGTATTTCAATGTCGTTAATGAATTTATTATTGCCAATTTCAGATAATCCCCCATTAGTACAACAGATTGTGAATTATTTGAGAGAAGAAAGAAAACTCTACAACAAAGAAAAATTTGATCTAGTAATCAATGATGGAGATATGGGATCAAATATTTTAGCAAAAAATAGAAATATCCCAAGTTTATTTGTAACAAATCAATTTAGACCAAAATTGTATAATTCAAGATCATATCTTTATCCATCTTTAATTTTTGTGGCAAAACAAATTGCTAAAGCATCTAAAATACTTGTGGCAGATTCACCACCTCCATTTACTATGTGTGAATATAATTTAAATTTTACAAAAGAAGTAGAAGAAAAGATTACATATGTTGGACATTTTACAAATAGTAAACAGATTAAAAAAAGAGATAGAACAAATGTTGAAAGATTAGTTGAAGGAAATGAATTTGGGTATTGGATGAGAACAGGAAATAAATCAACCAATAATGGAACTGGTGAAAGATATGAAGAGGTATTTCATCAGGATGAGATGAAAAATCGGAAAAGAGTTATTTCACACGCAAAAAATGATCTACACATAGATTCTGTAACGGGGGAAAATGGAAAAAAATATTCAATCTCTGATGCTTTGGAGAGAAAAATCGATTGGACACAAATTGATATAGGTTTTCTTTCAGAACAAGAAAAAGATACAATTTTGAATTTATGTAGATATGCAGTTGTTAATGGATCTCATACAGTAATGGGAGAAATAATGGGTGGAAAATCAAAACCAATAATTGGAATGCCAATATATGATGAACACACAAATAATATTCGATGGGCAGAGGAGAAGAATTTGGGCATATTAGCAACAAAAACAAAACAAGTTATCAAGGCCATATCCAAAATTGAAGAGAATTATGAGGAATTTGAAGAGAAATTGGAGGAATTTTCAAGTAACTTTGTTCCTAATGGAGCAGAAAATTCTGCAAAGATTGCAGCCCAAACTCTAGAAGAAAAGAGATAAAGCATTATTTTTAGAATTTTACTTGTCTGGCACGCGGGATGTTCGATGGGCGAACGGACCGCAAGGGATGATGAAAAAATCCGCGTGTCAGATGAACATCGATCATCCAAGAATGTGGGAACGCTTTTATGGAAAAAATTAAGCGGATTAACATTGCCTAATTGTCCTGAGTGTACAGCAAGAGAAAAGAAGAAAATTCAAGCAAAATATGAAATAGATACACCTGAGGAAGAAAGAGGCAGGGATGATCTATACAAATTATTTGATGAAATTGAAATTCCAATGAAAATGGATTCTGCAACAAAACATTTCATTTGTAAAAGATGTGGATTATATGCAACAAGAGAACAAGTCTCAGATATTAGATACAAATTAAATCAAAGAGAGAAAACACGTGAGGATAAACAAGATGATTACCTTGAATGGTGGCAAAAAAGTAAAAAAGAGAAACAAGAAAATTAGAATGGGTTTACTATGGTAAAAAAGAAAGATGAGATTCCAGAATGGGTTTCTGATGAAATTCAAAATGCAAAATTTAAGAAACCAGAAGAGCTCAAAAGAACAGGATACATTTTAGAACTATATAATACAGATAATAAAATAGATACTCAATTGTATGATCCAGTAGAAGACGGACGACATATAGTTACAATGGACTTACCAAAAAAGATCAAAGCAGAAGATTTAGAGAAGGGCGTTGTATACGAATTTACTTTTGATCAACACAAAGCTCCACTAAGCAAAAAAG
>JBMYWJ010000006.1:3353-15683 GCA_049607285.1 Candidatus Nitrosopumilus sp. | reverse complement strand
ACCTTGGCAATGATGGGATATAATACAGATGCTCAAGCAGGACTCAAAACTGCAGAGGAAAAATTAAAAGCTCTCTAAATCCTGTTAACTTAATATAAGGAAATTCGAGACCGATCACATTGGCTTTTGATAAAGGTTCATTAATTGTGATAGACTATACTGCAAAAGTTAAAGACAGTGACGAGATCTTTGATACAACAATTGAAGAAGATGCAAAAAAATATTCTATTTATGAACAAAATGTAAAATACCAACCAAAATTAGTTTCCATTGGAGAAGTTTCATATCCTGTTCTCAAAGGATTGGATGAAGCACTTGCAAAAACAGCTGTAGGTGATAAACTTACAGTTGAGGTTACACCTGACAAAGGTTTTGGTGAAAGAGATTCTGGTAAAGTTAGAATGATTCCTATTCGAAAGCTAGGTGAAGATGCAGAAAAAGTTTCAGTAGGAGATACAATTGAAGTTGATAATAAAAGGGGAATAATTCGTTTTATTGGATCTGGTAGAGTTCAAGTAGATTACAACCACAGATATGCAGGAAAAACAATTCTATTTGAAGTAAATGTAATAAAATCACTTGATTCACCAAACGACAAGGTAGATGGAATACTTAAAAATAGATTACCTGTTGAGAATTCAAAAATTCAATTTAATCTAAACGATAAAGAAACTAACGTTACAATTCCTGAGGAAATTTTGCGTGCTGATGGTTTACAAATCATGAAACATTTTATTCAACTAGATATTTTCAAATTCATTCCAACTCTGGAAAAAGTCAATTTTGTTGAAACTCATATAAATAAACAAAATCAAGAAAAAAAATCTGAACCAACAACACAAAAACCTGCAGAATCTAATGAAAAACCTGTAGAAACAAATAATTCTTAAATCAAATTACCTTACTGCTCTTTGCAATACTCATAGCTCTTTTTTCAGTCATCTTAATTTCTTTTAAAATAGTGTATCTCTCAGGTCGTAATTCTTGTGCAATAGTCAATCCTTTTATTATCACTTCTGGTTTTAGACCAATCTGTTTTGCAGTAGTTGGTGCTCCTACGTCTTTCAATGCCTTTACAATTTTCTTCCAATCTAACCCATGTAATTTTGCCATCATTATTGCTCCAATTCCACATTTTTCTCCATGAAGTCCAATACCCGGAGCTATTTGATCAAGTGCATGTGAAAAAAGATGTTCTGCCCCAGAGCATGGTCTACTGCTTCCTGCAATACAAGATGCCACCCCTGCACTGATTAAACCTTCTACAATTACTCTTGCATCTAGTCCTTTCTTTGCAAAATCTGAAGAGTTCTCTATTACTATCTTAGCACTCATCATTGCCAAATCTGCTGCATATCTTCCATAGTATTCTTTTTTCTTTTTGTGTCCTAATTGCCAATCCTTTACTGCAATAATATTTGCTATAAGATCTCCACAACCACTAGATAACAGCCTAGATGGAGCTTTTTTGATTATATCAATATCTACAAAAACACCCATTGGCGCAGATGCAACAATTGAATGTGGTTTTTCACTTTTTATAGAAACAAATGGACTTGCCATTCCATCATGAGAAGCAGCAGTGGGTAAACTAACAAATGGTTTTCCTAAATTATATGAAATTATTTTTGCGGTATCTACGGAACGACCACCACCAATACCCACAATTAAACTAGAATTGTCCTTTTTTACATCTTTTTGAATTTGATTCAGAGACTCTATTTGATTGTCTTTTGATGTATGCCATATGTATTGGATTTTTTTTAATTTTAGTGATTTTTCGATTTTTCTCCGTAGCGCCTTTTGAACATTTGGTCCAGATACCAGCGAAGTTTTTTTTGGTTTGTTCAATGAAATTAGAAACTTCCCAAAATCATCAATATTCTCCTCTCCAATTTCAATCAACCTCGGTAATTCCATCAAATGTGATTGCATGTGGTCTTGATTTTTTGTCATTATTTATGATTTGGCGAGATCAAAAAGTTATTTAAAAGGGTGAGATGCCGTTACTTTATCTTAATAGGTGTACTTTTTGTCAAATAATGTCGAAGAAAAAATTTTGCACGGGACTACCACTGTAGGTATTAAGGCTACAGATGGTGTTGTATTGTGCGCTGATATGCGAGCTAGTGCTGGTTATTTCATTGCAAACAACAATACCATGAAAATTCAAAAAATTGACTTACATGCTGGATTAACCTTAGCTGGAGGCGTTGCAGATGCTCAAAATATTGTTGACATTTTACGTTATCATTCTAATCTCCATCGGGTTGAAAAACAAGGCCCGATCTCAATACATTCACTTGCAAGACTTTGTTCTCTAATTTTTCATCAAAATAGAGGTTATCCATTTATGGCTGACATCTTAGTTGGTGGTTATGATGCAGATGGTCCTGCATTATTTAATATTGACATGTTTGGTTCAGTTGAAAAGAAATCATATGTTACCACAGGTAGCGGCTCTCCTGTTGCATATGGTTTACTTGAAGAAGAATATCGAGAAGATCTTACAGTCGAGGAAGCAAAAAAAATTGCTTTACGAGCTGTTAAAGCCGCAATTGTTAGAAACATTGGTACTGGTGATGGAATTAACATCGCAATAATGGATAAAGATGGATTTCGTCTTTTGACCGATGAACAAAAAAAAGCAGTCATCGAACTTTAGTGATTTAATGCAAAGAAAACAGCAGCAATCAAGAGATTTACCTTCTAGCCAAAATATAATGGCCACCATACTGCAAAGTATTCCAAAAGAAGCAAGTGTTACCAAAATTGAATACGAAGGACCAAGGATTGCTCTTTACACCAATGCCCCACGTTATCTTATGGAAAACAACGAAACAATATCAAATCTTGTAAACATTATCAAAAAAAGAATTGTTGTAAGAACCGATGAATCCATCAGAAAACCTGAAGCTGAAGCTAGGCAAATTCTTATGGAATGTATTCCAAAAGAAGCAAGTCTACAGGGAACTATTTTTGATATTGCAACTGGCGAAGTTTCAGTTGAGGCAAAAAGGCCTTGGCTATTACAAAGAAATGCAAAGGAGTTCAACCATGCTGAAGTTACCGAAAAAATTGGATGGAGATTACGTATTAGAAAAGCTACAACTATCCCTTCACGTACAATTCAGACAATAAATGCAACTCTAAAACAAACCGCTTCTGAGAGAAGTAAACAACTCAAACAAATAGGTGACGAAATTTTTAGACCTAGACTATCTCAAAGAACTGAAGTTTCTCTTTATACTCTTGGTGGATTCGGCCAAGTTGGAAGATCTTCATTACTCCTATCTACTCCAGAAAGTAAGATCTTGATTGACTGTGGAATAAATCCAGGTGCACGTTCTCCAATGGATGCATTCCCAAGATTAGATTCTCTAAATCTAACATTAGATGAACTTGATGCAATAGTTATTGGACATGCACATTTGGATCATACTGGATTCCTGCCTGCTTTGTGTAAATATGGCTACAAAGGACCAATTTATTGTACCGAACCAACACTTCCTATGATGAATCTTATTCAATTAGACGCCATCAAAGTTGCCGCTGCACAAGGTAGAACTCCAATTTATTCTGAACGTGATGTTAAACAGATTATGAAGCAAGCTATTACTCTGCCATATGGAACAGTTACCGATATCTCTCCTGATATTAAACTAGTTCTTGCAAACGCTGGTCATATTCTAGGCTCTGCTTTGTGCCATTTTCATATTGGAAATGGAGATCATAATTTTGTTTATTCAGGAGATATCAAATTTGGAAAAAGTATATTGTTTGAAGCTGCGAGTTGGAATTTTCCCAGAGTAGAAACATTATTGATCGAAAGTACCTATGGTCTTAAAGAGGATATTCAACCAAGTAGACAAGAAGTAGAGTCTGCCTTCATTAATGCAGTTAACAACACTTTGGCAGATGGAGGTAAAGTTCTAATACCAATCCCTGCGGTTGGTCGTGCACAAGAAATCATGATGGTAATTGATCATTATATGAAATCAGGAGAAATGATCGAAGCACCAGTATTTACAGAGGGAATGATCTCTGAGGCATCTGCTATACATGAATCATATCCAGAATATCTTGCGCGAGAGCTTAAACAAAAAATCTTAGAAACTGATGATAATCCCTTTGATTCAGAATATTTTACCAATATCGAACACTCTGATGCTAGGGAAGAACCAATGAGAGAGAATTCTCCATGTATCATCTTAGCAACATCAGGAATGTTAGAAGGTGGTCCTGTTTTAGAATATTTCAAAAATATTGCCCCTGACAAAAAGAGTAAGGTCCTGTTTGTTTCTTATCAGGTTAATGGAACTTTGGGAAGAAGAGTATTAGATGGCTCTAAACAAGTATCAATGTTGGGAAAAGAAGGTAAAGTTGAAGTTGTTACTATCAATTGCGGTGTTGAAAAACTAGATGGATTTAGTGGTCATAGTGACTATAACCAATTGATGTCTTTTGTACAAAGATTAAGACCCAAACTTAGAAGAGTTTTGGTTAATCATGGTGAACGTAAAAAATCTGAAAACCTTGCAATGAATATTAGACGAATGTATAAGGTACCCTCTCATTATCCTCAAATTCAAGAAGCAATAAAATTATTTTAGGTCGTATTCTGGTTTCCAGATTTTAATATTAGATGGAGCAACAATAATTCTTTCTTCTCCCAATCTTGCAATCTCTGCATCAGCAGTTTTTGCAATAGAATACAATTCTTCAACAACTTTACGAAGTTGTTCTACATCCTTTTGTGCTAACGGTGTAACTCTCAGAATCAAAATCATTCCCTTTTTGATGTCTTCTTTAATGGAATGAACATCACTAATGTCTCTAATTGTGATTGCCTTTAGATAGGTCGTATTTTCTTGTTTTTGCATCCTTGCTGAAAATGTAATCTACTTACTCAAAAACTCTTCCTTAGTTACAACTAATTTTTAAATTTTTTTACGCCTAAATTCTAAATTTAATGTAGGATTGTTCATCTAAACAACTAGTGATAATCTCTTCAGATATATTTTCATCTTTGACTGTAACTACACCTTGTTTTTCTTTTGGCGCATCTGAATATCTCAGTGTAACAGCAGATGCAAATTTAGTGTGATTTTTTGCGTTAGCTCCTCGTATAATTGAAATTGGTCCTACATGGTCTCTTGCTTCAAGTAAAATATCTCCTGGCAAAGCAATTGCTTTGATCATTTCATTTTCATCTTTATTCCTTCCAACAACAAATTTTGTTTTCTTGTCTAATCTAAAATGTCTCCCAATTTTTAACAAATCAATATCATTAATTGTTGGAGTTTCAATATGTTCAAAAAGATCTTTTGTCTTAATTCCAAACTGTGGATCTGTTAATAAACATCCACCGCCTGCATTAGGAGGATTTTCTATTCCATATTCTTTTGCCATTTGTAATTGATTTCTTCTTGTTCTGCCTTTGATCATTCCAAGATCTTCTCTTTTGATCAGTCCTTCTTTTTCAGGATTCGTTTCTGGTAATAATCCAGCTGATAACGGTCGTACAATTTTTCCAACTAAATTTGATTCTTTTTCAATGGTTCTTAATGCAGGTGCATGTTGACTCATTGGACGTTGACCTAAAACTTCTCCTGAAATAATAAACTCAGCTCCAATTTCATCCATGTGTTTTTTTGCGGCATCAAACATCATTGCTCTGCAATCAATACACGGATTAAATCCCGCCCCTCTTCCATATTTTGGATGCTTTAACATTTCAATATATTCGTCACCAAGATAAACTGTCTTTAAATTAACATTAAGATCATCTGCTCTTTCTCTAATTTCAAAACCACATCCTCTTCCACAATCAAAATCACAAAAAGGAGTTTTTATTGCAACAGCTGAAACATCAAATCCTTGTTCTTGCATCATTCGTACTGCTAGTTGACTATCTAGTCCACCGGACAATAAAGCCACTACTTTTTTCTTTTCTTTTCTTTCAGTCACAATCACTTGACTTTAATTTCCATATACAAACTTTGCATCATACATAAATTAAGAAACTGAAATATTTTTGTATGAAGCAACGTAGAAACAACCTTCTAAAATACGCCCAAAAAAAAGACTGTGATACTTTAGTTGTCTTTGAGCCTGAAAATTTGTTTTACATGACTGGATTTTGGGGAGAATCTATAGGATTGCTTGAAAAAAATGGAAAAACAACCATAATTGCTCCTGAACTCGAGGCAGGAAGAGCCAGAGAGGAATCAGAAAATTGTGATGTAGTTACAGCAGAACGCGGAATGGGTCTAATTTCATACCTTGTTAAAAAAATTAAAAATAATCGAGTTTGTACTGACTGCCAGAATTATTCAGTTATGACCTCTCTGAAAAAATCTATTCCAAAAATTATTTCATCTACTGAACCATTTTACAATTCACGTATTATTAAAGACGAAAAGGAGATCAGAATACTCAAAAAAGCTTCTAAAATTATTGATGAGATGTTCGAGATTTGTTCCAAAAAGATCAAGCCAGCTCAAAAAGAATCAGAATTACAAACAATTTTGATGACATATGCTATGAATAATCAAATGTTTGATACTGGTTACAAATCTACACTTAATCCTTTAATTATTGCAGGAGGTCCTAATGGTGCCCTTCCTCATGCGCAAGTTACCAACAGAAAATTCAAAAAAGGTGATTTAGTAGTTACTGATTTAACATTACGATACAAAGGATATGTTTCAGATGCAACAAGAACTTTTGCAATTGGTCGAATTCCAGATGAGACACGAGATGTTTATGAAATCGTAAAAGAATCTCAAAAACTTGGTCTACGAACTGTAAAACCAAATATTGATTGCAAGGATGTTGATTCTGCTTGCAGGAAATATATCGAAGATAAACATTATGGACAATACTTTATTCATTCTACAGGTCATGGAATTGGATTAGAAGTACATGAACTTCCAACTATTTCATATCGAAGTGCCACAAAACTAAAAGAAAATATGGCAATTACTGTTGAACCCGGAATCTATATCAAAAATAAATTTGGAATTAGAATTGAAGATTCATTAATTGTTAAAGATAAGCCAATTGTAATGCACAAATTTACTAAAGAACTTCTAACCGTTTGAGTCTAATCAAGAAAAATCTACTAATTCAATTATATGTTTTGATCCTTGATTATTTGAAATAATTTTACCAGAACTTGTATTGATGTTCCAATCATAGTTCATCTCTCCTTTATGTGATTTAAAGTTCAAAATAATCTGATATTCCTCAGAGTTTATTTTTATTACATCTAGATCTACATTTGTCTTTTTATTATCAAAGATATTCTCATTGGGATATTCATCATTAATCTTATTCTTGATTGCATCCACTACAGTTAATCCTGTTTCATTTGGACCATTATACCCCATTAGAGTATCAAAAACTTGTTGATCTTCTGATGAGAGTTCTGGAAGACTATTTTCTAAACCTCCCTTTGTTATCTCAGGAATTATAAATACTACTAGTAATGCTATCCCTGCAAGATAAAATGGCGCTCTTTTTTTTAGAAATGATTTAGCATCGTTCTTTTTTGTTCTTTCTCTTTTCTTCTTTCTATCTTTAACCATTTTGTTTTTCCTATAAATTTCTAGTATTTTGCAGTTAAAATTAAAACTTGCCAAGGAAAAATGATTTTTCCATTTTTCTGAGTATATTGAGATGTCTTTTCCTTTACCATCTTTCTGAATTCTTTTCTATTTGAATACTCTAGCGCATTTAGCTTTTCTTGTAAGGGCTTTGCAACATATCTGATATAATTTTTCCAATAATCTTCAAACTTTCCAGGACTATATTTAAAAACAAATTCTTTTACTGATATTTTTGAAAATCCTGCTTTGTCCACCTCATTTCTTAATGCAGATTTTGTGCCAAATCTGTCAAGATCTGGAGTTCCTGGAGGAACATAATCAGGAATGAATTTGGTAACTGAATCTATAATATTATTAAAAAAAGGAACATTTTCCTTTTTACCATGTACTGTGATACCTATCTTTCCTGATTTTTTGAGATTTTTTCTGATATTTTTTAATGCCTTTTGAGCATTTGGGAAAAAGAATAATGCATATTGACAAGTAATTACATCAAATTTTTTTGAAAAGGTAAATTTTTCTGCATCTGCATTTACAAAATCTAAATTCGATTTTTTTCCATTCCACTTTTTTGCAATTTTAATTGCTGTTGTAGAAGTGTCTGTACCTACTACATATCCTACTTTTCCAACCCTTTTTCTAATTTCTTTTGTTACTACACCTGTACCACAAGCAAGATCGAGTACTATGTTTCCTTCAGTTAATTTAACTAATTCTATCAATTTTTCTGTACTCTGGAATGGTCCTTTGCTTAGTTTGGCCCATCTTTTATGATAACGAGGTGCAACTTCATTCCAAATTTTTATATTTCTTTTCTTGTATTCAAAATTTTCAGTTTTCATTGATATCGATATTGGTATTAGTGATGTATTTTATGCCATCTCTTTTAGATCTGATTTTAACACATGCTGTTTCATAATAGTATCTGTCTTAATCTGACTCAGTTTCTAATGTAATTACTATATTTTGATTTTTTTAGTTTTAATTTAATTTCTTTACAGTTTGCAATTAATTTTCGAATTTTATAATTTTTTATTTTATTTTCTCTTCTATTTGTTTTCTGATAAACTTGGCAATCTTTTCTTTTTTCATCCATCTAGATGCAATTATTCTTTGATTATCTACAACTATAACTTGATTATTTTGAGGATTTTTTTTATATCTGGCGTTACCAACATCATTTGCGATTATAATGTCTGATGTAGATTCTTTCAATTTTTTTTGAGCTGATTTGATTAGTTCGTTTTTTGAAATATTTGTTTCTGCCTTGAAACCTACTAGTAAAACATTCTTTTGATACTTTTTTATCTGATCAATTATTTTTGGTGCCTTCTTGAGGCTAATTTTCATTTCATCTTTAGAACTTTTGATCTTGGTATTTTTTGGGTTTATAGGTATATAATCTGCAACTGCTGCAGCCATAATTACAATATCAAATTTTTTCCTCAATTCTGTTTTAACAGCATTGAGCATCTCATTACTAGATTGAACCTCAATTAACTTTACACCAATTGGTGCCTTTTCTTTGCCTGGACCATAAATCAAAGTAACTTTAGCTCCTGCAGAAATTAATTCAGATGCCAGAGTCATTCCAGTTTTTCCTGAGCTTTGATTTGTAATTACTCGTATCGTGTCTATTTGTTCAATAGTTGGACCTGCAGTCATTAACACTCTTTTGTTTTGTAAAATTGAAGAAAACCCAAATTTTCTTAAAATATGTTCTAAAACATCTTCTGGCTCTGGAGCTTTTGCTTTTCCTTCAATCATTTTTGGAGAAATAAATTCAATTTTATTTTTTAGAAATTGTATATTTTTTTTAACTGCTACATTTTCATACATAGAAGTATGCATTGCAAGACACATTAAGATTGGAATTTTTGATCCAAACCCTACAGTAAGCACAGTTGAAATGGGCGTATCATCTATACCATTTGCTAATTTTCCTAAAGTATTTGCAGTTGCCGGATACACTATTATTAGATCTGATTGATTATAATCTGCTAGTTTAATGTGTTCTAGTTCACCTGTAAGTTTTGTAATTACTTTATTTCCGGTAGCCCATTTAAAATAATCTGGTTGTATTAATTTTGTAACAGCATTACTTGTTACACATGTCACATCTCCTCCATGTCTCATTAATAATCTTGCAAGTTCGATTGCTTTGTATGCTGCAACACTTCCTGCAATACATAGTACTATTTTTTTCTCAGATAATTCAACACCGTTAGAACTAACAATGTCTAATGATGGATGATCTCTTTTCTTTATTTTTTTAGCTACCAATATGATCACGTAATTTTTTTAATTCATTTTCATTCATAGAAAACCAATTTTCTTCTGCAGGAAATATATTCGATTCTATATCATTCTTGTAGTTTTCAAGCGATTTCACAATGTCTTCAGATAAACTCATGTATCTCTTTGCAAATTTTGGTTTGATTTTATCATACATTCCTAACAAATCCTGAATCACTAGTACTTGACCGTCACAACCTATGCCTGAACCAATTCCTATTGTAGGCACATTAACTGCATCTGATATTATTTTTGCCACTTCCTGACTGACCATCTCTAATGTAATACTGAAAACTCCTGCCTCTTCAAGCTCTTTTGCGTCTTCAATTAGTTTTATAGCTGTTTCTTTTGTTTTTCCCTGAACCTTGTATCCTTGAGAAAGTACTGTTGTTTGAGGCTGTAATCCAATATGTCCCATTACTGGAATACCGATATTTACAATAGATCTAATTGTTTCAGACATTATGGATCCTCCTTCAAGCTTTACAGCGTCTGCTCCTGCTTTGATTAGCTTGCCTGAATTTCTGATGGCATCATCTATGTTTGTCTGATATGACATGAATGGCAAATCTGATACTAATAATGAATTATTTCGAGCTCGACTAACTGCTTCTGTAAACAAACACATTTGATCCATTGTAACTGGAATTGTATTTTCATAACCTAGCATTACCATTCCAGCACTGTCTCCTACTAACAATACATCAATTTTGGCTTTATCACATAGAGTTGCAAGAGTGTAATCATAACTGGTGATGACTGAAATCTTTTCTCTTCTCTTTTTCATATCTATAATATCTTGGACTGTCTTATGCAATTCCAGCTCTCCTTGTAAGATTATTTTTTATTTGAATGATATTTTCTGCTAAATTTCTCTTGTTATCAAAATCTACAATAATTTTTTCAAGCATTACCTTCTTTTTTCTAGATATCTTTTTAGATTCATTAATTAACAAATCAACTGCACGGGTCACATTATCTACAATTGTAATATTTGCAGTTTGTGATGTTCTTGAAATGGGATTAAGATCAAATGTAATTACTTTTTTACCTGCATTTTTAAGAGCTAATGTTCTATCTCCATCTTCTAATGGCACAACAACTACGTCTGCCACAAAAATTCCCTTCTTATCCACAATTCTCCTTGCAGAATCTATACCTGATAATTTCGTAGATAAAGCAGCATTTATTCCCAAAATTTCTTTTGCTCCATTTTTTTTGAGAGTTTTTACTATGGCATTTTTTCTCTTTTGATTTGCATAAAACAGATTTACCTCAAGTTTTGCATCTATCTGCTGGGATAACCTTACTATTTCTTTAGGACACAATGCTGCGATATTTCCATTAACTGAGATTACAGGCCTTTCTGCCAAAAGAAGTTGTGCAGCTGCAGCCTTGATTGCTCTTTTTGCAGCCTTGTTTGTTTTTTCACCAAGTAAATAATCAAATGCTTCTCCTCTACCCTGAGCCAAAAGTCCTTCTTTGGCAACTAATCCATTATCAAATCCATTAACTAGTTTTTCACGAATTAAAAGTGATTGTGCTCTTGGATGTGATTTAGGAATTAACGACATCTGATTTCAATTAATTATTAAGAACTCTTGCTCCATAATTGTCTAATTCTGATTTTATTATTATTCCATCTGGATATTTTTGCAAAATTTTTAATACTTTCTCTTCTTCTCCTTTTGGAATCATTGAAAAAATTGTTTCTCCAAATAATGCAATTCCACATTTAATATTATTTTTGGATAATCTATTAACTAAATTTTGCATTCTAGGAGTCATAACATCTACATATTTTGCAAATTCTAATGACATATCTTGAAAGTGATCATAACTTTTTGATTCTAATAATTGATTTACCATCTTTCCACCAAGACCATTTATTTGAGATAATCTTTCTTTGATGAATTTGTTTGTAGAAATTGGAGAAAAACAAATCATAATTATAGAAATTTGTTCTGTAGCAATTTTTTTGACATTGCCAATTCCAGGAGCACCTGGTTTAACACGAATTTCAAAACCTCCATGAAATGAAGCTAAAACATCTCCTAATCCAGTTTTACAATTTACTTCTGCGTTATGTGCAATTTGTCCAATTAATCTTTTATCTAATTTTGTCTCGAGAGCTTGATCTAATGCAAATGACAATGATAGAGCAACTGCACTACTCGATCCTAAACCATATCCAACAGGTATGGTTATCTCATGTTCAATATCAAAAAATATATTTGAAAACTCTCCAAGTTTTAAAAACTCATTTAACACAAACTCAGAAACATCTGTTTTGTCTGATTGGTATCCCTTTGTAATTATTTTCAAATTTGATTTCTGGTTTTCTTTTGTACTACATTTTACTCTAGTTATCACTCCCTGTTTAATCGAGAATCCTGCTCCCATGGAACCCAAGTTCTCTTTT
>JBMYWJ010000006.1:0-3253 GCA_049607285.1 Candidatus Nitrosopumilus sp. | reverse complement strand
CAAAATGCTTTTCCTTCCATTAATTTGAGTTTAAATTTTACACAAAATATAAGAATATGGCTTAAATTAATTATATTAGTATAAATTGACTAAATTTATTCGACGCCTGCAAAGAATTGGAAGTAGTATTCTAGTGTCTCTTCCAAAAGAATGGGTTGATGCAAATAATCTTGATAAAAGTAGCCAAGTTGAGCTAGAAACGGGGCAGGACAGTATTTCAATATCTGCAAATAAGGAAATACGTTCTACAAAAAATCTTGTAATTTCTTATCCTCTCCCTAAAGAAGAAAATATTGTTGCTGATATTACAGGAGCTTATCTTTTAGGATATGATGTTATTGAAATAAATTCAAAGTCAATCATTCCAGTAGAAGATAGAGAAAAAATTCGTAATTCTATGAGAAGACTTGTTGGAATGGAAATCATTGAAGAAGATGCATCTCATATCAATATGCAATTTCTTTTAGATGCAACTACTCTTAATCCTGAAAAAATTTTGAAACGTATGAGTTCAATTGCATTAGGAATGTATGATGATGCATCAAACGGATTAATTGTAGATGACAAGTCAAATTTACAGACATTATCAAATCGAGACGTTGAAGTAAATCGACAATATTTTTTACTTGTACGATTAATTCGTAGTACTCTTGTTGACAAAAGATTAGCTAATGCATTTAATTTAGAAAATATTGATGTTCTTGACTATAGAGTCGCAGCAAATCTACTTGAAAATGCTGGAGACTCTATTGTTGAACTTTCAAATTTTATATATAAATCCTCATTGTCAAAAGAAGATTCGAAAAAATTCTTTAATGTTGTAAAGGATTTTAATCGATTAGCTGAAAAATCTATTGATGCATTCACAAAACCTGATAGACTTTTGGCTATCGAGGCAATATCTTTGTATAAAAAATATGAAGAGAAACTTAATTTGCTTCGAACTACCTTGGGAAATAAAAAACAAATACCAATTGATTTTTTTGATTTAGTGTATATGTTTGAAAGAATAGCAAAATCATGGGCAGATGTTGCTGATCTTGTAAAGCCTATTTACAATGAATGATTAGTATAATTTCTTTTTAACAGCGTATGTTAAAACAGCGCATATTGTTTTTGAATCTTGAATTTTCCCAGATTTTATCATTTGCAGTAATTTTTTAAAATCAATTTTTACGACTGATAATATTTCATCATCATCTAATTTCAAATTTGCAATTTTTTTTAATCCTGAGGCTACAAAACAATGAATTATTTCAGAATTGTACCCTATTGAGGGATAATATGTGACTAATGGAGTCATTTTTTTTGCTCTGTGCCCTGTCTCTTCTTCAAGTTCTCTAAAGGCACATTTTATCGGCTCTTCTTTTTTTTCCAAAGTACCTGCGGGAATCTCTAACACATATCCATGTGGAAATCTATGTTGTTTTACAAGAATAACTTTTTTTTCTTCATCAAACGCAAGCATTGCTGCAGCTCCTCTGTGTTCTATTACTTCACGTTTGACTTTTCTTCCCTCTATCTTACCACTGTAAACACTAAGACCTAAGATTTTACCTTCATAGATCTTTTCTTTCTTCATAAACGTTTTAGAAATTATTCTTATTTAATTTGTTTGATATGTGAGGTGCAGTTTTGGTAATTTCTTAAATTCATTGATAGAATTCTCTAACCATTTAAAATAAAATAAAATTTTTTTGGGAATAAATAAATCTGCTGATTTCACATTTTTTATCGTTCTCACCTTTTGTGTTAATTCATCCATTTTGAAAATATTATCACTATACATAAACAAAACAATTTGATTTTTTGCTATAAATGGAATTTGTAAATATGATTCAGAGAATACATCATTCATGTTTTTCAATGTTTCTTTTAACTCTCCATCTATCCAAACAAGTATTGCGTGAGGAATATAGTTCTCAAATTTTTTAGGATCATAAATTAAGGTAAATTGAACTCCTTCATTTTCATGTAATTTTTCAATACAACGAGTCACAGTCTTTGTTGATAGTTTTGTTTTTTTAGCAATATTTTCAATTTTTTCTCTAGGATTTTTAATTAGTTCCTGAAGAACTTCCAAGTCTGTTTTTGTAAAATTTGAATTAAACCCGGGGTTTTCTGCTTCAAAAATTGATAAAACTCTGAGATCTTTCATCAGTTTTTTAGCAAGTTCAATTTTCTGCTCTAAATTTTCTTTGACTACAATACTACAAACAGTAACTCCTCCTACACATGGTACCACAAGATATGGCTCTCCCACTAGACTAACCTGTTCTAAAATTTCATTGATATCTTGTCCTGACACGACAAAATACAAAACACCATAACCTAAAACTGGTGGTTCAACTTTGATGAAAAATTTTTCAATAGTTTTGCTTCTTTCCATTTTTCGAATTCTTGCGCTTACTGCACCACCTGAAATGCCTAACTCTATGCCTATTTGTCTGTCTGACTCTCTACAATTGTTTAACAATCGACTAAGAATTTTCATATCTAATTTGTCCAATTTTTTACCTAGATTGACACCATAGAGTATAGATTTAACTAATATGATATAAAATTGTCTATAATTTTAGCACTATACATCATAGACATTATATATCAGACTATTTTACAATAATCGTTGGAATATCGGTTAACTTTAGCAAAAAGGATGCTCTTTAACAAAAAGGGAAGTCTGATAGGTGCAGTCCTAGCTGTGACAATTGGAATTTTGGTAATTCATGTTAATTTTGTTATATTTCAAGGATTGTATGATGCAATAGTTAGAGACATTAGTGATTACACTACTGGTGATGTTCTAGTAACTGATGAGGCAGATTATATCGATAAATCTGACTTATCCGTTGTAAATTGGTTTGAGCGAATACCTTCTGTAGAAGCGGTGACTCCACGGCTTTCGTCAACTGCCGAAATGAATATGACAAAAAATGGAAAACTAATTGAAGAAACTAGGGTAGCAATAGTTGGTGTTGATCCATTTAGCGACATCAGAGCATCAACAGTGCATGAAACTGTTTCAGAAGGAAGTTATGTTTTCTCAAGAAATTCTATTGTTTTAGGATCTAATGTGGCAAGAGATCTTGGAGGAGCTGAAGTAGGTGATAGCATTAAGGTTCTTGTAGTTGATAGATTTGGTGAAGATCAAATCCGAAGATTTACCGTTTCTGGAATTGCAAAATCCCCTGGGGGTCAGGGATTTGACTATACTGCAGTTGTTCATATTGATACTTTACGTGATATGATGAAC
>JBMYWJ010000005.1:0-16335 GCA_049607285.1 Candidatus Nitrosopumilus sp. | reverse complement strand
TGAAATTGAGTCTTCATTATAGGTTATTACTCCTGTTTTTCCACGTGAAGCATTTTGTTCAATTCCAATTGTTGATTGATCATTAAAATCAAAACTCTCAAAAATTCCAGAATTTGGGCCTTTTTCTACAAGAGTAACAATTTGAGGGAAATCATCAAAAGGGGAAGAACCATCATCAACAGATGTCTGATCGTTCTGATTAGAATTAGATCTTAACTCAATTACAGAATCCAAATCGACAGTAAAACTGCCGTTGTTATCAAAACCAAGACTTGAAAGATGTGGGATTAGATTGACCAAACCTGCTGTATCATCTGCAGATTGTTTCCCATCATCATCAAATGCTTGATAAAAAGTAGTGATAGGGGATACCACATTAAATGTCCAAGAGTCCTCATCTGTAGGATCTTGATTCAGTTGGATATCATTTACAGTTACAAAGACTTCAGAATTTTGTGGATATAGATCTCGGTCGTTTGATAACACGATATTTGGAATTTCATCATATTCAAGTTCAACTCTTTGTGAACCACCTGCTGCATTATATTGAATGGTTACATCATTGAAAGAAAATAATTGGATAAGAGGCCATGCATTTTGATCAAGACCAATTTGACCGGAAGGCACTGCAGGATTTGTATTAATAGATTTTGAATTTCTTACAACGTTATTGAGACTATTAGAATTGTTAGGAGTACCTGTGCATTGGTTAAAGGAAGAATTGCCATTACTAGAACCTAAAATCCCATCAGAGTGAGGAACAGAGAACCCATCAGTCTCAGACAGAGATATTCCAAATACTGATGGTGATGTGTCCCTGCTACAAAAAACACCAAAGTCCAATCCCTTACCGTCAAGACCTACTGTTGAATCAGCTATTTTTGCCTTGTCAACATTTGCAAAATATGCATACCAATTTCCATCTGTAGCCTGAATCATTCTAAGGGCATTGCCATTTAGTGTTACATCAGGTTCACCTTTTCCTTCATCTGTGTCTCGAATATTATTATCTCGAATAACAACTTCAACTACCATTGAACCTGAAAAATGATTATCAAATTGAGAATTTTCAGCAGACACACTCAAGTTAGGATTAGTTGATGCATCAGCAGGTAGTATAGGAACCAATAAAATTATCGAGAAAATTGCTAACAAATAAAAGAATTTCCCAATCAATATGTAATTTAGAATTTAATCACAAATAACGTTGTCGTAGACTTTATTCTTAAAAACTTGTAATATACGAATGAATTATCAATAATAGGAAAAATGTTTGTTCAAAGAACCAGAGTTTTACAAGTTTCACTTTTAGCAATTTTTTCTGCATTTTTAGTAGAATTAATTTTTGGTTTAATTTCAAACAGCCTAGCTCTAGTTGCAGATAGTATTCACGCGTTATTGGACAGTATAGTTACAATTGTTTTACTTTTAGCAGCAAAAATGGCAATCAAACCTCCCGACGCAGAACATACCTATGGACATGGAAAAATTGAATCATTAGGTGGACTAATTGGAGGAATTGCTATTTTTTTGATTGCATGTTTTTTCATTTACGAATCGATTAATAGATTACAAAGTCCACCACCAAACAGTTTACCAGGATTATTTGCCATAATTGGAGGATTATATACAATTGGAGTAGATATTTTTAGAATATATCTACTAAGAAAATCAATCAAAAAAATTGGAGGTGCAACACTCAAAGCAGATTTTTATCATGCATTTATGGATCTAGGGTCTACCATAGTTGCCATAGTTGGAATTGGTTTTGTAGCATATGGGTTCTATTATGGTGATTTTATAGCAGCATTCATTTTAGGTACATTACTAGCAGTACTTAGTATAAAGTTAGTATACAAAACTGCACTTGATCTAACAGACATTATTTCTCCAAAACTTGTAGAAGATGTGCGAGAAATTGCAAGTATAACAGAAGGGGTTATTGATGCAGATCCAATACTTATGAGAAAATCGGGCGACACAATTTTTGCAGATGTAACAATTTCCTTAAGAGGAGATACAAGTTTTGACAAAGCTCACAAAATTAGTACTAATGTTGAAAGTAATATTAAAAATAGAATTTCAAACATAGAGACTACAATACACTTTGAACCCAATTGGAAAGATGTTCCTCTGGATGTAAAAATCATCGATATCGCAAAAAATGTTGACGGTGTTAAAGGAGTTCATAATGTAAGTACACACAAAACAAATGGAAAAACATATTCTAATTTACACGTAATGGTGAATAGAGAAATTAATCTTTTTTCTGCCCACAAAATTTCTGAAATAATTGAAAAGGAAATTCAGGAAAATATTCCTGAAATTGAACATGCTACAATTCATCTAGAACCGTTTGTGACTGTTCCAGATGAATTTAACACAGAAGACAAAGAAACAGAGGAAAAAATCAAAATAATTTTAGAAAAATATCCAGAAATAAAAAAAATTGGACGAATAGTATCTTTGAATTTTGAAAATATTCGTAAAATAGATATAGATTGCTCATTTGATAAAGAATCATCAATCGAAAAGATACATGATTTGACCTCAGAAATTGAACACATTATTAGAATGAGAATCAAAAATTCAGTAATAACAATTCATCCAGAACCAGATTAAACAAAGATGCTGGTCAAATACATCACCATCATTCCAACTGCAAATCCAGAGATAATCGATGCGCTCGAAAGATGATTATCATTTTCTTGTTGGAGCCATTTCATCAGAGTAAGTATGACTTGAAAGATAGCACCAGCCCCAATTGACAAAAAGATTACTGCCGAGAAAGGAGAATACATGAATCCACCAATCCAAGCACCAAAAATTGCAGGAGCACCAGCAATCATGCCCATCGCTGCAAGTTTTCCAATCATTGGTTTTCCTTTAGCCATTGGAGATGCTATGGCAATACCTTCAGTGGTATTATGTAAGGCAAATCCCACAATAAGAAAAGTACTCAAAGCCACTTGTCCAAGACCTACTGCAGCCCCTATTGCCAACCCTTCTCCAAAGTTATGCAATCCAATACCTATTGAGATCATCAGAGCGATTGCCACAGGTTTTGCATATTGGGAATCTTTTACTCTATGAATTAGTTTTTCTCCAGCATAGTACAAACCAAGAAAAGAAAGTATTGTAACTGTTGCAACTAGCAATACACCATTAAAACTTCCTGCAAGACTTTCTTCAGAAACTTCTAGAGCCTCTTCTATAGAATCAATTCCCAGAAAAAGTAAGAGGCCTGCAGTTAATGCCAGGAAAAAATGATACTTATTTTTGCTCAGTCTCTTGATAAATGGAAACCACATCAATCCAATCATTACTGGAATTATTCCAACGTAGGTTCCAATTATTGCAAAAAATCCAATCAATTCTGAGCTAGGTTGCATTCTTGGCGCTGCAGCTTCTACCTCTTTTTCAAATCTTGTTCCATCCTCAATTGTAATTCCAATTATGTATGGTTCAGCCTCGTTCCACTCAAAGGGTATTCTTACAAGTGCTGTCTCATATCTTTCCAAAAATCTGTCAGGTTCTACTGCTGCAGGTTGTATCCTGTCATTGATGTCTGCCATTACAATTTCAACAGAAATTGGGCCTGTGTTTCTGACGGTTGCATGAATTTCAGAATCTACAAAATCAACCATTTCTATTGTTATTTCTGGCAGCGGTACCCCCAGATCCAACAGATCAGAGCCGGGTCCAAAAATATAGATCATCATAATCAATACAAATGCAAATGGAATTAGTCCACTTGCAATAGTCTTTATTTTTGAGGATTTTTCATCAAGTTTCATATTTGTTTGTACTTCCTGTTGTTGTTGGTGTTTCTTGCTCAGAATCAAAATCATCATCTGAAACTAGAAAAATTCCTACCCAGCCTTTCTCAGAAAATTCCACCTTGTGTGCATGAAATAGATACTTTCCAGGATATTGGTACTCAAATTCCATTATTCCACGTTCAGTCTGGGATAAGGTTATCATATCTGTATAAAATGAGGGAACAAGATCAGTTCCAGTTGGATAATACTTGTAGAGATTACCGTGTAAGTGTAAGTTGTTTATTGGATCAAATTCTACCATGTTAACAACGTAAACGCGAATCAATTCATTGGTGTTAATTTGAATTGGGTGGTGTTGATAGTAAAATGGAATTGTATTTGCAGCATAGAAATTATTTTCAGTATCAAAATCAGTATCCAAACCATTTAGAACCATAACCATTTCATCAGCTGGTGCTCTTCCTTCCTTTGGATCAACTATGAATACTCCATACAATCCGTGTACAATATGTTCTTCAAGAGGCATGACGTGACAATGATATGGATGAACACCAACAGGTCCCGCAACAAATTCATAGGTAAATTGTCCACCACCAGGTCCGACTGGTTCAAACACTCCATCCATTTCAGCAGGATGTATTCCATGAAAGTGCATAGTGTGCTGTTTTGAACCATTATTTATGAAATTTACACGAACTGTGTCTCCCTCAGTTGCACGTATGGTGGGGCCTGGAACACTTCCGTTAAATGTCCACACATTGTAAAAGACACCTGGAGATACTTCCATAATTTTATCGTCCTCTGCAATAATTGTATACTCTCGTAGTGTTGTACCATCTGGCAATGAAGATGTTGTACCATAATCAAAATCTCTCAGATATGCCATTGGATCAAACTCCATGGTTGATTCAACATATAGTGGATCAATTACTTCGCCTGTTGTCTTGACTACTCCTCCTGAATGAGTTACAAAAGTTTTCTGTTCAGATTTAGCTTCAGAAATGACCGGAAAAATTACAATTATTGAAATTCCAACGACGAAAGAAATCAACAATAACATCATGACAGAACGAGTGATTTTCAAGATAAATACAAAACAAAAATTCTTTATTTAAATTTACCCTAAGCTAACTTTTTTAGTATAATCTAATTTTCGAATAACAATAATTTCAAGATTTAGAAAAAATTACGTTTAAACTAAAGAAAAAAAAGTTCAATTTGTGCAAAAGTCGGGAATAGTATTAGTTATTTCAGGAGTGCTAATTGTAACAGGATTAGTGTTACTAGTTTTAGGAAACCAGATAATTCTTGAAGAAGTTGTTCAAGAAAATGGAAAGGTTAGTTTAGATAACGAACTAGTAGTTTCAAATAATTTTGAAATAGAGGATATAGGGATGGGTGTTTTTGCTATTCAGATAATAGATTTCAAAGATAACAAACTTTCTGCGAGAATAATAGATCCGTCAGGAATTGAAATTGTATCTCAAGTAATCAATGAAGAAATAACAGAAGAGGAATTTGAAGTGTTAAGTACAGGAATTTACAAATTAATCATTGATAGCATAAGTAATGAAGAGATTCATGTGTTTGGAGCTGTGGGACCTGTTCCAGATGCAGGTAAGAAATATCTAGGATTTATTTCGATTTATGTACTTATTATTGGAATGGTAGGATTAGTGCTAGTAAGCATATACGAAATTAAAAACAGAAGAAGATCAGTTTAGATAGCTATCCATTTTCTCAAGTCCACTGATGGTAGCATCAAAGTTATCATTGTCTTCAATAACACTACTAAGTTTTTTAGAATTAGCAATAAATGAGTATTTTCCATCTACAATAATTTTAAAAATAAATTCATGTTTAATCAAATACGAAAGTCGTTCAAGTACCTCAGAATTAGATATAGAAGTTTGTTCAGCTAAAAATGAACATTGTTTTTCACCATCTTCAAGCTCTGCCAGTATTGAAGATGTGATAGGATCAAACATACAATCCACAATTTGCTCACGATCAAATGCTTTATCCATTTGAATAAAGTAAGAAATTTAGAAATTAATAACTTTTCTAATAAATAATTGCAATAGAATAATTAAGAAAAAGATATTTAGAAAAACATGCAAAGACTTTGTGTCAAAGATCCCTCTGGAAAAAGAGAA
The DNA here is from genome assembly GCA_049607285.1 of Candidatus Nitrosopumilus sp. Lineage (GTDB taxonomy): Archaea > Thermoproteota > Nitrososphaeria > Nitrososphaerales > Nitrosopumilaceae > Nitrosopumilus. The sequence continues at coordinate 10,397 of JBMYWJ010000005.1, read as the reverse complement.
CATTGTTTTTGCATAGATATTGATGTTCAACAAGGAATCAAAAAATGTTGTAAATGCCTTCAATGGAATGTTCAAGGTAATGATTGGACAGAAGATAGAGATTTTAGATAATCTTAATAGAAAAAGAGCAGATATTATGCCTAAAGAAAAAACAATTAGAAAAATTTACGCCTAGCATGGTTTTTATCGGGGTTTCTTTGAATTTTGGAATACTTGAGTAGTCAAGAATATAGACACATTGTTAGGATTGTGGGTAATGATATCCCAGGGGAGAGAAAAGTACTCGTAGGGTTGACCCAGATAAAGGGTATTGGGCATAATTTTGCTACAGCAGTTCTTGATTCATTAAAAATAGATACAAATTCAAATATTGGCAATTTAACTGATGATAACGTTCAAGCAATTGAAAAACTAATTACAGATCCTGTTGGAGGGAATTTTCCAATATGGTTTCTTAACAGAAGAAAAGATATTGAGACAGGTTCAAATTTACATTTGTTAACTTCAGATATTCCATTTACGCTAAGAAACGACATTGAAAGAGAACGAATTACTGCAAGTTGGAGAGGCTATCGTCATATGAACGGTTTGAAAGTGAGAGGACAGAGAACAAGAACTACAGGTAGAAAAGCAGGAGCAGTTGGTGTAGCTAAAGGTGGGCAAGCAGCTCCAGCAAAGAAAACAGCAGCAGCTCCAGCAGCAGTAGATCCATCTTCAGAAGCAGCAGCTCCAGCAGCAGTAGAAAAGAAAGAAGAACCAGCGGAGAAAACAAATTAGGTGTTTTGTATGGGAGATCCAAAATACCCACGTAGAGTTTGGAGAAAACCAAAAAGGCCTCTTAATTATGAATTAAAAATGGAGGAGTTAAAGACTCTTGGAACATTTGGGTTAAGAACTAAAAGAGAGTTGTGGAAAGCACATACAGAGTTATCCCGTGTAAGACATCAAGCAAGATCACTACTTGCATTAAGACAAGAGATTAGAGCAGAAAAAGAACCAATATTAATGAAATCACTTGCTAGAATGGGATTAGTAAGTAGTGATGCAACTCTAGATGATGTGCTCAACCTAAATGTCAATGATTTACTTTCACGTAGATTACAAACAATTGTTTCAAAAAAGCTTGGATTTACAACTCCTTATCAAGCAAGACAAGCCGTGATTCATGGACATATTATGATAGGAGAAAGAAAGGTAGACATACCATCATACACAGTTCCAGTGGAAGAAGAAGAAAATATTCATTTTTCACCAGAATCAAAAATTCCAGAAATGCTAGAAAAAACAAAATCAAAAGATCAAACATCAGAAACCCCTGCTAAAGAAGGAGTAGAGGTAGAAACTTCTGCTAAAGAAGGAGTAGAGGTAGAAACTTCTGCTAAAGAAGAGACAGACTCTAAAAACTGAAATTTTTTTAACTCAGTAATTATAAAGATATCAACAAATAACTAGAAATTATTTAAAATGATAAAATTAGAAATTTGGTGAGGTAAACAATCTATGATATTCTTTTTCTACTAATTCTAAAAATTTTACAGAGTTACTTCCAGTTTTAAGCATAGATGAAATAATACTACCACCTGCACCCACTCCCTCCTTTGCAAATCCTTCTGAAAATGCCCTTAAACCAGAATATTGCGAATTTTTCAAACCTGGATCTACAGAAATGGCAGGAATGTTTACAATTTTCTGTACAAGATTTTTAAAATTAGCACTTTTATCAGCAGTGATATATGAAGTTGTTCCAATTACAGTATTTTCTTCATTAAATCCAATTTTTGATGCAAATGCTAATACAGCAGCCATTTGGGTTCCACCAGCTAACATAACTTTAGTGGAATCAGAAGCAGAACTTAACATTCCTGCAATAAATGGAATCATCATATCTCCAACTTTTGCAATAATATTGTAAGGATGATCAGAGTTAATTCTTTCAAGAGCAGAATTGACGATTTTATTTTTTAATTCTATAGGATTGTTTGGAATACTTGAGCTCACTTTTGCATCAAAACCAAGTGCACTTAATACGGCTAAGGCAGTAGTTGTTCCTCCAGGTATACTTTCACCAATTATCAAACAATCAGTAAGGGATGCTAAATTTCGTCCTACAATTCTACCATAATCTACAGCATGAGAGACTTGAGAATCAGTCATAGCATCCTGAATCATAATATTTTTTCCAAAAGGGAGACCTGTCTCAATAAAAGGTAATTGAGGTGAAACTTTGCTACCGGCGTTAATTGTTAAATGAGGAATACTAGATGATTCCAAAGCAGTTTTTGTTAATATTCCAGGAGTAGGTTTTCCATCAGGGGTCATGGGGATTTTGTTAATTGTTTTACAGTAACCATAATGGAGATATTCTGCATCGCCAGGAGGAGTAAATTGTATGGAATTAGTATCTGCACCGGCAAAAGTGATTCCAGGAATTTCACAAGTTTCAGTATATGAAATCACTAATGAAAATAGAAAATTTTCAGTTTTGATATTTTCAATAAAATGTTGAGCTCGATCAACATCACCAAATAATTCAAAATTTTCCAAAAAGATCACTAACCCATCATTTCAACAAATTGCTGTTCAGTTCTTTGTTGCATTACAAGATTATTGATTTTCTCTTTTCCAATCGTGGAAGTTGTAGAGTTACCATAATTGTGTCCTGGATACATCATTAAATCATCATTCAAAGAGTAAAGAACACCAAAAAGACTATGATAGAGTTCCTTTGCACTACCTCCTGGTAAATCAATTCTGCCACAATTTCCAACAAACAAAGTATCTCCCGAAAAAATGTTATTTTCACCTACAAGACAAATACTATCTTTAGAATGTCCAGGAGTGTGAAGAACCTTTAATTTTGAATGACCGAATTTGATAAAATCCCCATCCTTTACCGTAATGTCATGTTTTAATTCAGAATATTCGTGTTGAACTATTGGAGAATTAGTAGATTTTGCCATTGCTTCATTTCCTAAAGTATGATCAAAATGATGATGAGTATTTACAATATATTTTATTTTTAGGTTATTTCGTTTAATAATTAATTCTAATTCTACAAGATCCCAAGATGGATCAATGATAATTGCTTCACTAGTGGCCTCATCTTCTACAATATAGGTAAAATTCTGCATGTTGCCAACTTGAATCTGATGAACTATCAAAGTATTCCCTCTTCAGCCTCAGGAGGAATGCCAATTTTTTCTGCAAATAATTCTCCTGTCAAATCTTTTCTTTTAGGAATTCCTTTTTTCATTCTATGAAAGGTAACTGTCATATCACATTTTGTGTAGACATTTGCAGTTGCTCCTGTTTGAGGATCTAATCCAGATGGTACATCAACTGCAAACTTGTAACAATCTGTTTGGTTGATATACTTAATTGCAGATGAGTAGGGTTCTTTAATATCTCCAGAGATACCAGTACCCAAAATACTATCTATGATTACATCAGGTTTGAAATTAAAATCAAATAAATCTCCAAATTTTAGTTTAACCGAAGGCATTTTTTGCAAAATAGACCAATTCCAATTACTTTCTTCAGTTTTTATTTTTTCAGGATTACCTAATAGCATTATCGTGACATTGGCACCATATCCAGACAAATGTCTGCCCATTACCAATCCATCACCACCATTATTTCCCAGTCCTGCAAAAATTAGGATATTTTTTGATTCTATAGTTCCAATTTTATCAATCAAGCGTCTAACGGAGGCAGCACCTGCATTTTCCATCATGAATTTTTTTAAAAATCCCATTTCATGACCTTTATTTTCAATGTGATACATTTGATCTACAGTAATTTCCATAATTTACACAAGAATTATATCCAAAATAAGAGTTGTCAATATGATAGTAGCTTAGCAAACGACTTTATCCTAGTTTTTAACATTAACAAACATGGCATTAAGAAATGTAAAATCTACGTTAAGCAAAATCGCCAAAGATTTAGGAGATGTTCAAGATGCAAGGGAATTTCTATTAAAAAACACTAGAGAAGTAATTATTCTCTGTAGTAGATCAATTATTGCAATTCATAAGGGAGATATAAAGACAGGGAAAAATAATTTAAAACAGGCAGAGATGCTCTTAAGAAAATACAGGAAAAAATCAACCATAGAACTAAGAAGATACCTCATTACTCCTGAACAAGAATTTGTTGAAGCCGCTTGTTTAATCGCAATTGTTGAAAAAAAAGAAATTCCATCCAACATAAAATTATCAGTAATGTCAGAATCATACGTGTTAGGATTATTAGACTGCATAGGTGAACTAAAACGGAGAGTTTTTGATAAAATTAGAATTGGAGAGATCGATGAGGCCATTCGAGTTTTTGAAATAATGGAAAATTTGTATCTTAATCTTTACACTTTTTCAATGTATGATAAAGTAGTAAAAGAAGCGAGAAGAAAAATCGATGTGAATAGAATTCTTGTTGAAGATGTCAGATCCGCAATTACTGAAGAAAAAAGAAGGACAGAATTAATTAGAATTTTACAAAAACTAGAAAAATAATTTTAAAAATTGTATATGCGGGCGATGGGATTTGAACCCACGAACTCCTGAGAGACTAGCCCCTCAAGCTAGCGCCTTTGGCCAGGCTGGGCGACACCCGCAACAAAAATTTCTTGTATGGTTTTTATAATCCTTGGTTACTTTTTTGTTCATATGTTAATTCCTGTTAGATGTTTTACATGTGGAAATTTAATTGCTGACAAATATGATGATTATCAGAGCCAAGTAAAAGCAGGTGAAGATCCTGTAAAAGCACTTGATTCTTTTGGAATTGAGAGATATTGTTGTAGGAGAATGCTTTTGACCACCGTTGAAACAATTCAACAAGTAATTCCATTTTATGAAGCAATTCAGAGAAGAAAACAAGAAGTTCAATCGGAATTAGAATAACTTGGCCAAGATTACTCGAATTGCAGGACGTATTCTATACAACAGCAGAGGAAGTAAAACAATAGAGGTAGATATTGAATCAGATGGAAAATTTCTTGGAAGAGTGTGCGCTCCATCAGGAGCAAGTGTTGGAAAATATGAAGCAGTAAGTTTTCCTAACGGAAAACCAGAGGAAAGTCTGAGAATTTTAAATGAAAATTCTCAAAAATTTATAGGATTAGAATCTTCAAATTTAGAAGAGATTCACAACACACTGAAAACATTAGATAATTCTACTAATTATTCTGAAATCGGGGGGGCATTAGCCTTTGCCGTAACCATTGCATCAATGGAATCAGCGTCAAAAGCAGAAGGGCAGCCGTTGTTTAAAATATTATCATCAGATTCTTCATTTAAATTTCCATTTCCATTAGGAAATATTTTAGGAGGAGGAGCACATGCAGGTCCTGGAACTCCAGATATTCAAGAAATTTTAATTTGTGCTACAGGTTCAAAGACCATTGAGGAAGCCATTGAAACTAATTTATCAGTACATAAAGAACTACGCAATGTTTTACAAAAAGAAGATCCTACATTTACAAATGGAAGAGGGGATGAAGGAGGATGGGCACCAAAATTAGAAAATCAAAAAGCGTTGGAAGTTTCTGTGAAAGCTTGTGAGAATTTGGGATTTACTTTAGGAAAAGAAGTTTCACTGGGAGTTGATTTTGCATCATCTACGCAATGGAATGAAGAAAAACAAAAATATATCTATGATAGAGCAGGATTTCAAAATTCTGCTGGAGAACAAATAGAATTTGCTGCAGACATTATTGAAAAATTCAAATTGATTTATGCAGAAGATGCAGTTCACGAAGAAGCATTTGGAGATATGTCTGAGTTAACAGCTAAATTCCCAAACACATTGATCACAGGAGATGATCTAACAGTTACGAATAAAGATATTTTGGCAAAAGCGATTAAGGTAAAATCATGTAATGCTGCAATTCTAAAAGTTAATCAAGCAGGTAGTCTCTATGATGCATTAGAATTTGCAAATCTTGCAAATCAAAATAACATTAGATTAATTACATCACATAGATCAGGAGAATCAATTGATTCACAAATATCTCATATTGGGTTGGCAACAAAGTCAAAAATGCTCAAAGTTGGTGTGGTGGGTGGAGAAAGAGTGTCTAAACTTAATGAATTATTACGTTTATCAGAGCATGATTTAATACGCGGTATGGCAGAGATCTAAAATCGCTATGAGTCAACAAACAGAAACATCAGACATCAAGAAGAAAATTCTGACCACAGGAATTAGAGTGGGTACTCAGGTAAAAACAAAATTCATGAAACCATTCATTACAAAAGCTAGCCCTGAAGGATTATACATGCTTGATCTAGACATAACATTAGAAAAAATTCAAACTGCGGCAAAATTTATCAACAGGTTAGGAACAGATAAGCTAATTGTATGTTCAGGAAGACAATATGCAGAAACTCCAATTGAAAAATTTTGTGAAGCCGTAGGTTCAAAGAAATTACTAGGGAGATTTATGCCCGGTACGTTAACAAATCCTACATTACCATATTATATTGAACCAAAACTAGTGTTAATATCTGATCCTCAAGTAGACGAACAAGCGATTACTGAAGCAACCAATGCAGGTATTCCAGTCATAGGTATATCAAACACAGATAACATCACTTCAAAATTAGACGTAATTATTCCAGCAAACAATAGAGGACGAAAAGCTTTGGCAACTGTTTATTGGTTATTGGTACGTCAAATTCTCATTGAAAGAGGAGAGTTAAGAGAGGATGAATCAATGAAATATGAAATCGACGATTTTGAAACAAAGATTACTGAAGAGGAAATCGAATAGTTAATTATAATCCTAAAGGGTTCACTTGAAATCGAAAGCCTCTGCTCCAGGAAAAGTTATTCTTTTTGGAGAGCACTTTGTAGTCTATGGAGTAAAAGCTATTCTTTGTGCAATCAATAAACGAATTATTGTTACTGCAGAAAGAATTGATGAAAATCAAATTTCAATTCAATCAGACATAGGTAATTTAATTTTAGAACCAAACAGACCTATATCAGAAATTAATTCTCCACTAAAACCTCTATACTATTTAGCAAACAAAATGTTACTAACACAAAACCAATCCTCAGGAATTAAAATTATTGTAGAATCAGAAATTCCAGTAGGAGTAGGCTTAGGTTCATCATCTGCTTGTTGTGTTGCAGGGGCTGCAGCTATTTCAGGTCTGTTTGCAGAAAAAACTAGGGAAGAAATTCTTGAATTATCAATTGAAGCAGAAAAAACAATTTTTGAAAATACTTCCGGGGCAGATTGTACTGTTTGTACATATGGAGGCATTATGGAATATGATAAAAAAAATGGATTTACAAGAATAAAATCCAAGCCGAATTTTCACATAATAATTGCAAATTCAAATAAAGAGCATTCTACAGAATCAGCTGTTGCAAAAGTAAAACAATTCCAAGAAAAAAATAAATATGAATTTTCTAAATTATGTAATAACGAATCAATTTTAGTTGAAGATGTTTTAAAACTATTACAACATAATGGCATCAAAGAGTTGGGACAAAAAATCATTCAGAATCAGGAATATTTGGAAACAATTGGAGTGTCAAATGCAAAATTAAGAGAAATGATCAAAATAGGACAAGAAACGGCATATGGAACAAAAATTACAGGTGCTGGAGATGGAGGATGTGTGTTTTCATTAGTAGATACTAAAAATTTAGATCAAACTATTAGTAAATTTAAAGATAAGAATTATCTCTGTTTTCCTACAAAAATAGATTTCAAAGGACTGTATACTTTTTAATTAACTGGATATTTTGGAACAACATGATTCTCATAAAATTAGGAGGTTCAGTTATTACAAATAAAGAAAAACCATTGTCAGTTAGGAAAAAAACAATTGATGATATTTCTAAGAATTTAAAGAAAATTGATGAACCATTAGTTATTGTTCATGGAGGTGGATCTTATGGACATTACTGGTCTGTAAAATATGATATGCATACTAAACAAAGGAAGTATGATCTCAGAGGAGTTGCAGTAGTTAAGAAATCAATGATTGAATTAAATAGAATTATTTTAGATTCATTTTTGAAAAATCGACTTAATCCATATTCAATTCCACCAACAGATTTCATGATAGAAAATAAACCAAATACAAAAAAAATCAAAGAAATGGGAAAAATTTCGAAATCAGGTTTAATTCCTATAACTTATGGAGATGCCTTGTGGTATGGACAGAATAAAACATACATTTTATCAGGAGATAAAATCATGACTTATCTTGCAAAAATCCTAAGACCAAAATTGAGTATTTTCGCTCTAAATGAAGATGGGCTGTATTCAGATTTTAAATCAAAAAAATTAATTTATGACTTTAAAGATGAAAATCCCTCAATTGCAGAAAATAAAATAGACGTTACAGGTGGAATGACTAGGAAGGTTCAAGAGGCAATAAAAATTTCAAAAATGGGTATGAATGTTTTTTTTGTGAATGGTAACAAACCCAAACAAATTGTAAAAGCGATTAAAAATAGGAAATTTGAAGGTACATTGTTTAGAGGTGGGAAAAATGCCTGAGGAATTTGTAATTTTAGTTGATGAAAATGACAATCCCATAGGAACTGAAGAAAAAATAAAATGTCATTTACCAAAAGGAAAGCTGCATAGGGCTTTTACGGCCTTGTTATTTGATGAAAATGGAAGGCTTGTCCTTACAAGAAGGGCAAAAGAAAAAATGTTATGGCCAGGGGACTGGGATGGTACATTTGCAAGTCATCCTAGAAAATCAGAAACTTATGTCTCATCAGGAGAAAGAAGAATGCCCGAAGAATTAGGAATAGAAGGAAAATTAGATTATCTACATAAATTCGAATATCATGTAGAGTACAAAGAAATAGGTTCAGAAAATGAGATTTGTGGAACTCTGATTGGAGTTATCGATAAGTTTACAGAACTAAAGAAAATCAAAGGAGAAATAGATGAAATAAAATGGATGTCAGCAAAAGAATTGATTCTTGAATTAAAGACAGATCCAAAGAAATATTGTCCTTGGATGATTATCGCATTAAAACTGTTAAATAAATCCAAAGAACTTATGATCAAAAAATATGCAAATATTTTATCTGTGTGGATTACCGATGAAATGCAAAAAGTTTTGGAGGAAGCAATTGAGAGTCACATATCAAATGATAAATGGAGATTAGTAAATGAAACAAGTTAATCAAATTGAAAAAAATGCAAAGATTGTAAACAAACATCTCAATTCAATACTAAAAGGTAATCCAAAGAGACTTTACTATGCTGCAGGACATTTAATTATTCACGGTGGAAAAAGACTCAGACCATATATGGTAATGAAAAGTTGCCAAGTGTTAGGAGGAAATAGTTCTTATGCTATACCAGCTGCAAGTGCTGTGGAAATGGTTCACAATTTTACTTTAGTCCATGATGATATTATGGATAATGATGAAATACGTCATGGAGTTCCAACGGTACATAAAAAATTTGGCATGCCAGTAGCAATACTAGCAGGAGACGTTTTATTTTCAAAAGCATATCAGGTAATCAGTAAATCAAAATTATCAGCAGATTCTACTAACCAGATAGTATCTAGACTTGCCAAAGCATGTGTAGATGTATGTGAAGGTCAATTATTAGATATTAAGATGGCAGAAGAGAGAAAAATTCCAACACAGACAGAATACATTACAATGATTAGTAAAAAAACTGCAGCGCTGTTTGATGTGTCATGTGCAATGGGTGCAATTTGTGCCACCAACAAGGCCAAAAATATTTCGAATCTTTCTTCGTTTGGAAGAAACCTAGGTATTGCATTTCAAATAACTGATGATCTCATTGGAGTAATGGGAAATCCTAAAATAACAAAAAAGCCGGTAGGAAATGATCTAAGAGAAGGCAAGAAATCACTTCCAATTCTAATGGCAATAAAACTAGCAAAAAATAAGGACAAGAAGATTATTCTTAAGGCGTTTGGAAATTCGAAAGCTACAAGAAATGATCTAAATGAGGCAGTTAATGTAATTCGTACTCTTGGAATTGAAGAAAATGTTAGAAAACAAGCTTTAAGATATGCTGAAAAAGCTGAAAAATCTTTAGCAACATATTCTGGTACTGCCAAAAAAGAACTGGTGACACTATTGGATTTTGTAGTAAAGAGAAGTGTATAATTAAAACAGATGAATAGCATGGATGCAGAACTGAGAATAGAAATTAGAAAGATAGCTCTTCAAAATGCTTTTGATCATGGAGGTCAAACTCAGGATAAGGTAATTTTAGGAAAAATTCTTGGAATAAAACCTGAGTTTAGAACTAAAGTAAAAGAAATTACAGAAGGGAAAGGTTTGTCAGTAGTTTATGATGGGGTTGGAAAAAATACTTTTAATGGCTCTATTGAATGTTTAAAATTAAGAGGAACGTTAGTTTCATTTGGAAA
>JBMYWJ010000004.1:0-17142 GCA_049607285.1 Candidatus Nitrosopumilus sp. | reverse complement strand
TTTCTTGCCAATAAATATAGTGTCTCTGGCTTCAGTTGACATGCAGATTTTAGTATTTGAGGATAATTTAAAGCTAAAAGATTTTTTTAAATCTAGGGAAATATTTTTGAAAAATTTGAACTATTATTAACTAGAAAAGAGGAATTATGCAGAACTTGGAAGAAATTTTAGATATTTTAGATTTAGGAAGTACGGAAGAAAAAATCAAAGTTTTAGAAAATTTAGATCGTACAGGCAATTCAGAAATTTTAGAAAAAATCATTTTAAAACTAGATGATGAGGATATCCGAGTTAGAGGTGAAGCATTTAGTTCACTAGTATTAAATGAAAATAAGATATCAAACATATTAATTAGAAACTTAAATTCCACAAACAAAAACATAAGAGGTTTTACAACATTAGTTTTGGCAAATCGAATGGATATAAACGCAATTTCAGAAATAATGAAACTCACTAAAGATAAAAGTTCAATGGTGAGAGCATGCGCAATTGGTGCATTAGGACATCTCAAGGCTCAAGAAGCTAAAGGGATTTTTTTGAATTCAATTTTTGATTCAAATTTAGAAGTGAAAAAAAGTTCTCTTCAAGCAATAATTGATTTAGATATGTCTATTTCAGATTCTAAAATTAAAGATATCAATAAAGAAAAAGATCAGGAAATAGAAAAACTACTTTCTAAAATAAAAACGAAATAGTGGACCGGAAGGGATTTGAACCCTTGATCCGATGCATGCCATGCACCTATCCTACCAGACTAGACGACCGGCCCAATTATCAGAATTCTGATCGAATAGTATTTTCAAAATTGGTTATTAACGTTTAGCGGTTAAATTAAAAATCATCTCAAAAATAACACAATATATTTAACCATCAGTACACTATGATTGAATCATTATGGTAGTAGATAACAAGGCAACGGCTACATATGTTCAACTTTTAAAAGAAGATCTTGTAATTATTAGATTAGTTCCAAAAGAGGGACCAGTTCCAGAGTATAAAGCAGGTCAGTTTATTACTTTAGGATTACCAAATCCTCTTGAGGATGGAAAGATTGTTAGACGAGCTTATTCAATTGCATCCCATCCAGAGAATAGAGATTATGTTGAGCTTGTAATCAGATGGGTTAGAAAACCACTTCCTGGAAGATTGACTACACAATTATTTAATACAAAAGAAGGAGATGAGATTCTTTGGTTAAAACCTACGGGTAGGGCATTATTGATTAATAATGAACTTCCAAACGGCGAAAAGGATACTAGACGAATTATTTGTATTGGTGGAGGTACAGGCCTAGCTCCATTTGTAAGCTTTGCTCAACATCTTCACGATATTGGAGATAAACGGGAGATTATTGTTTTACATGGTGCAAGTTATGTTGATGAATTAAGTTACAAAGATTTACTTACTGATCTTGAAAATGAGAGCATTGCAAGGGGTAAAGAAGAATGGAACTTCAGGTATAGAGCTGCAATTAGTAGACCTCAGGAATGGTTTAACAGATCTTGGTCAGGTCAGGTTGGAAGAGTTGAAACGTTTCTAAGACCAAGAGATAATGGGGTTTCGTCATTAGAGGAGTTAATCGGAGAACAAATTACCAAAGAAAATACAATATTCTATGTTTGTGGTTGGCAAGGAACAATAGATGGAGTCATGGACTTTTTAAAACCAAAGGGTTTTGTTACAGAACATGACAAACGTGAAGATGGAAGTTTTGAAGTAAAATACGAATCATATGGATAAAAAAAATTCATTAATTAAAAATTTTTTATAGATTAACCATTGAAATATGAGATTTATTTTAGTTAATCTAATTGATTACTGCATTATATCTTGCTCATCTAAATCCTGTAACTAATGCACATGTTGAAATTATTTCTGAATTAAAAAAAGAATCTGATTTTGTAAAAGTCATGCCAGTAGTTTTTAAAAATGATGACAAAGAAATTAACAGTAAGAGTTTTCCCTTTAATTTTGAGACTAGGAAGAAAATGCTAATATCAGTTTTTGGGAATTCTATTAAGATTACAGACGATTATGCATTTTTTGCTCCATTCAAAAACTATATGCCACCATTATTGGCGCCAAAATCATGGAAGCTGAGAAAACAAGTTCTTAGAGGAGTGGAAGGGGATTTTTTTTCATATACGGGAAATAAAGCAGAAGGATACATGCTAAAAATTTACAGGTTAAAACCAAAAGTAGGAATAAGAAAACCTCTTTCTGCAACATCAGTCAAAGAAAAATTATATGATTCAGCATTAGGAAAAAATTCTTCATGGGAAAAAGATGTGCCAGAAAACATTAAAAAAATAATCGAAGATAATTGGGATATTGTGAAAAAGTTTGCCAATGCAACAGACATGACTACCAAAATTGCAGGAATGAAATTTCCAAAAGAAGGTTGGTCAAAGAAATAATTCATAATGTTAGATCAAAAACTATTTGATAAATTAATTTTAATTAAAAAATACAGGGAAATTTAATAATATAATAAAACGTATTAAAATATTTAAAATTATTAGTTCAAAAGAATTTTTAAATTGGATTTTTTTCTAATTTTTAAATTTGTCGTAGATAAAATGGATATTATATCAATACAGAATTCACACATCATTAAATTTAAAAAAATCATAAAGAAGTAAAAATAGATTAATACACATAGAGTAAAAAATATCTATGAAACTTTCAAAATATGTTTGGTTTGATGGAAAATATGTCCTAACTGAAAAGGCTCATGTACCAATTACTACTCATGCAATCCACTATGGGACGTCGATCTTTGAAGGAATTAGAGCATATTGGAATAAGAAAAATCTATTTATTTTTAGACTTGATGAACATGTAAAAAGATTCAGAAGGTCAGGACAATTCTATGATATTTTGTTGAATTTTTCAGACAAAGAAATTACAAATGCCATTGTAGGGATATGTAAAAAAAATAAAATTAAGAAATCTTGTTACATTAGACCATTTTATTTTGTAGGTGATTATGGAATAAATCTACATGTAACTAAAAAGGCGCCAACAAATGTTGCAATTTTTACATTTCCATTTGGAGATTTATTTGATAAAGATGGAATTACGGCAGGAGTGGTATCATGGAGAAAATTCTCAGATGTTTCAACCCCACCTCAAGCCAAAATGGGTGGAAATTATCTAAATTCCATTATCGCAACGCAAGAAGCAAAAAGAAATGGGGTTGATGAAGCAATTTTACTTGATCAAAATGGAAATGTAAGTGAGGCACCAGGAGAAAATATATTCATCGTAAGAAATGGAGAATTAACAACGCCTTCACTTTCATCATCAGCACTTGAAGGCATTACAAGAGATGCAATCATTGAATTTGCAAAAGATTTGAATTTGGAAGTTGTTGAAAGAAAGATTGCAAGAAGCGAATTAACAATATCAGATGAGATTTTTCTAACAGGAACGGCAGCTGAAATTACTCCAATAGTAAAAATGGATGCAAAAATTATTGGTGATGGCAAACCTGGAAAAATAACAAAAAAAATAATGAAAAAATACACAGATATCGTAATGAATGAAGATAAGGATTATTCACATTGGTTAACTATGGTGTATTAAATGAAAATTGTTCAAATTGGAGTTGGAGGATGGGGCAAAAATCATGCTAGAGTTTTATCTCAATTAGGAACACTATCAGCTGTATGTGATACAAACTCTCAAAGAAGTGCAGAGTATGGAAAAATATACTCTGTAAATTATTACGATTCATTAGAAAAACTTCTAAATTCAGAAAATTTTGATGCAGCTGTCATAGTAACTCCAACATCAACTCATGCTGAAATTGCGACACAACTGTTAAAAATAAAAAAACATGTTTTTGTTGAAAAACCCATGACATACAAATCCGAAGATGGTGAAAGACTTGCTAAACTTGCAGAAAAAAATAAAGTGATTCTCACATGTGGGTATATTGAGAGATTTAATCCAGCAGTAGAAATCGTTAAGAAAGTTGTAAATGAGAAAAAATTTGGAGATTTGGTAATGCTAGAATTTCATCGGGAAAATAGAATACCATTACATGTAAAGGACGTTGGAATTATTTACGATACATCAGTTCACGATATTGATACTGCCAATTGGCTCTTTGATGATATGCCTCATGTAGTATTTGCCAGAGCAGGAAAGATAAAACATGAACATGAAGATTTTGCAAGCATCATGTTAGGATATAAAGATGACAAAGTTGCAATTATTTCATCAAATTGGATAACACCAAAAAATGTAAGAAAATTTAATGCAGTATGCACTGAAGCAATTATTTCGTCAGATTTTATCACGCAAGAAGTTATTGTGGAGAAAAGCGAGAAATCTGAAACTATTCAAAATACAAAACAAGAGCCATTGTTGTTAGAGATTCAAAATTTTTTGGACGCAATTAACGATCAAAATAAACAAATCGTAAAGCCACAAGAAGCAGTAAATGTTACAAAAATTTCAGAAGCTGCACTTTTATCTAGTCAGAAGGGAGTTCCAATTTATCTAGATCTAAAATGAACAAAACAATGATAGATATTTTGGCATGTCCAATAGACAAACATCATCCTTTAGAACTATTTGAAATTCAAGAAAAAGATAAAATAGTTTCAGAAGGGGCCTTGTTTTGTTCAGAATGTTCTAGATTTTATCCAATTATTGAAGAAATTCCCATTATGCTTCCAGATGAGTTGAGAGATAAAAAACAAGAGATGGAATTTCTAAAAAATAACAAAGACAAGTTGCCTGAGAAAATCATTTCAAAGGCAAATCCATGGCATTTGTAAGATGAAGATTACAAATTTTATTTCTGAAACTGCAAAGATTGGAGACAATGTTAAGATTTGGCATTTCTCATATATTGGAGATGATGTGGAAATTGGAGATAATGTTAAGATTGGTTCTCTAGTGCATATTGATTACGATGTTAAGATTGGAGACAATACAAAGATAGAAGGGCAGGCATATATTCCACCTCTTTCGAGAATTGGAAAAAATGTTTTCGTAGGTCCTGCAGCTACATTAACAAACGATCCTTATCCGATGTGCAAAAAATTAGCAGGAGTAATAATCCAAGACAATGTGATAATTGGGGCACGTGCAGTGATTAAAGCTGGAGTAACTGTTGGAGTAAACAGTATTGTTGCTATGGGGGCAATTGTTACAAGAGATGTACCCAAAAATTCAGTTGTTATTGGCTCCCCAGCTACAATTAGATATACCAGAGAAGAATATGACAAGAAACAAAGAACATGGAAAGAAAGTTAAGATTGTATCTCTTTTCTGAAGATCCAGTGTTTTAACTTTAACAAGATGACAATCCACAATAACACTAGGAAGATTGCAACTGTTGCTTTGACAATAGATGAAATAAACAAATCAAGCTCTTCACCAAATCCGGAAATAGAAATTGGTCCTAAAATATTAACAATAATTCCGCCGCCTATAAGGATTAGACCCCACATGGCAAACAAAAATCCAAAGATGCCTTTCAAAGTGAAATCCTCATCAAAAATGCAGTAATAATAGCTAAAATGCCTGAAAAGATAGCAAGCTTGAAAATTTCTAATCCAACTTGTTTTTCAGATAAAGGTCCTCTAGCAAGAATAAGTCTTACCAGAGTAATAGAAGATGTTTGATCATTAGTTGCCTTTAACCTAAAGTCATCGGTATGCTCTACAGGTATTCCTTTGATTTCCCTATGCTCTACTATTCGTTTTACACTGGATAAGAACAAAAAGGAGTTGATAACTGCAGGTAAAAGTGCTACTGCTGCTATTATTTCCACACCACCTACAATCGCGATTGCACCATACATTGCACCTAAAGTCAATGCACCAGAATCACCGGGAAAAATTCTACTGGGAATTTTATGGTATCTATAAAATGCCAATGAAACAAAACCTAAAGGTAAACTAACTATGGCAATTTCATAATTCTCTACTATAACTAAACAGATAGATAAAGAAAAACTTGCAATAACCATAAAACCACTGGCTACACCATTTAGAACATCAATAGAATTTATCGTGTTCCCAGTAATGGTAATCATCAAAACAATCAATGCAAGATATAACATTGGAATTTGTACTGTTCCAAATAATGGAAATGCAAAATCTGAATCGTACGCACCAAGAACAATTATTGGCATAGCTGCTATTACTAGCATTATTGGTTTGAACCAACCTGACATTATCTTTCTATCATCAACATATCCAATTAGAAATGCCGTTACAGTTGTCAGGATAATTGCAAGAATTTCATTTGACTGCAGGAACATATAAAGAGTAATTTCTGAAACAATAATTCCCATTACAATTGAAATACCTCCAGGTCTGGCAACCATTACATTTTGTTTTTTATTGACATCTTTGACGGTAAAGTTTCTTTTTTCTAAAAATCCAATTAGAGGAGGAGTTAGTATAAAGACAACAAAAAATGCAATTATAGACGAAATAATTGCTGGAATTACTAATTCAATCAATCATCGAACCTTTCTTAGTTCAGATTTGATGTTATCTGCAATAGTTGGACCAATTTTATCGATATCTGCTAATTTAGTTATAGGAATTTTTGCTAAAATATCTAGATCTTTAATTCCATTTTTGAAAAGAATTCTTGCCCGTACTCTTCCAATTCCTTTAACTCTTACAAGATCAAGTAGTTCTTCTTTAATTCCATAAACAATTCTTTTTCTTAAATTGTCTAGTTCCTCAAGCAAATCTGCTCTCTCTGCATGTTTTGAGATCTCTCTAAGACAATATGTAAGCCAATTTGCAGTTTCAACCATTCTGTGCATATCTCCAGATTCTATTGCAAGTATATCAGACATGGATAACTCCGAGGATTCAGTAATCCAGGCATGTAAAGCCAAAAGACTTCTTGAACAGTCATATTCAGATATTGGTTCTAACAGTTCTGATGCATTATTTTCAATTAAAATACTGGCTGATTCATGATCCTTGTTTCGCAGAGAAAATTTGGGAAAGAACTCTTCACAGTTTGATACTAAGTGTAAAAATCCAAAAGTATGTTTTCCATCCTGGGAGACGTTTTCAAGAGCATTTCTAAAATATGTTGCAGTTAGAGGGTCAATGTATAACATTGATGTTTTTTTTCCAAATTCGGTAGCAGCAAATCTTTCTCCTTTCTTAATTATCAAGTATTCACTGGAAAGAAAACGTAGAGATATATCAATTGCAAACTTTATCGTAGCCTTTCGTGATTGTAATCCCCCTAGTGTTTGCAAAAAGAATTCCAAAATATCTTCTTTTTTTATTCCAGGATTCGTTACTATGACACTTAAAATATGTGTACGTAAAGATTTATCATCGGTAATTTTTGATGTTATCGGTTCTGGTTCTCCATTAATGTAATAGTCAGTTAGATCTTCAGTGTTTCCGTTTCCAACAATAATTGACTCACCATAATCATCATATTGTGGTCTACCAGCTCTACCACAAAGTTGTTTGTACTCCAAAATACTAATTGGTCTGTTTACACCCATTTTTGCATTATATCTATTGATATTTGATATTACAACTCGTCGTGCAGGAAGATTAACACCCGCAGCTAATGTTGGTGTAGAAGATAATAATTTTATGGTTCCTTTACGAAATTCGGCCTCAATTATTTGTCTACAGTTTTGATTCAATCCTGCATGATGAAATGCAACTCCTTTTTTTACAAGAATAGATAATGTTTTTACCAATTCTGTATGTTCGTTTTCAGATAAAATTTTTTTTGAGGTTTTTTCTAATTCTTGTAAATCATCTTTTTTTAAAATTTGAGAAATGCCATCAGCTGCCTTAACTGCAAGTGATCTTGAACGAGCCCTGGTTTCAGCGAATACCAAAGATTGGCCACCTTCCTGTACTGATTGAATACCTAGATCAATAGGAATTCCACGTAAACTGCGTTCAACCTCAAAGGTTTTACCATTATTCATTGTAACTTCTCCGGCATCACAAACTCCTTCTGAAAGTGGAACTGGCCTCCAATCATTTTTCACTAATTTGCAAGAGAGCCACTCTGCAATCTCATCAGAGTTTGTGATGGTTGCACTCAGACCCACAAGTTGAGGTTTTGTATCTAAGAGTTTTAGTTGAGTTAAAATCATTTCTAATGTTGGACCCCTACTTTCATCTCCAATCAAATGAACTTCATCAGAAATTACTAGTCCAATTTCATCGACCCATTCAGCACCATGTCTAATAATGGAATCCATTTTTTCATTTGTCAATATGAGTACGTTGCTTTTTTCTAGATTTTTTTCAAGATTTTCAAAGTCACCAGTAGATATAGTAACTTTGATTTTTTGTTCTATCAGAATTTTTTCTAATTTTTTAAATTCTGAAAACTTTTCTGCAGCTAGTGCACGTAATGGACTCAGATAAACCACCTTGCCTTTGTTACTCTTTGATAGAAAGCTAAGAATTGCAAGTATTGCTATCAGAGTTTTTCCACTTGCAGTTGGAGCGGAAACTAGAATATTTTTTCCATTTAATAATCCATATTGGACACTGTCTGCTTGTGGTGGATATAGTTTTTGAAAACCTTGAGATTTTAGAAAATCGATTGCGGAATCAGGAAGATCTAATTTTTCTATTTTCATACTCGGTTATAATGACCGGGTTTTGATTCATAAATAGATGCTTCTCTAAGCATTCGTCGGATATAGTTTCTTGCTTCTTCTTCAGTGAATTTTTCAGTCTTTTCAAGTTCTTTTACAAACACTCTTTCTTCAACTGCCACTTTGTTATCACCTTCAAGACCTCTAAGAACATCCATAAATAATTGCATTTTTGAGACTTCACTTCGGGGTTTTCCTTGAAGCACTCCAAGATCGACTTTACCAGTATTAACATCTACACCTGCATCTTGAAGCATATTTTGAATTAAAAAGATTGCACGTTCAGCATCATCTTCTTCAACTTGTTCTTTCATGAGCAATCTTGCTCGTGCAGTAGATAATCGGATTATTCCCTCAAGTTGTCTTGGAGTAACAGTAATCATTTCTTCAGATTCAACATTTCTCATCTGAAGATAATAATCTAGAATTTTTTCTTCTGCTTCCTTTGTCAAATTAGGAGTAGAACGTTTTGCATATGCAAGATATTTAGTTAGTAAATCCACGTCAATTACAGAACGTTTATCGGTTCCTTGGGGAGTATGCAATTCAATGATGTGTCTTGCAATCTTTTCATCTCTTTCCTTAGTTGGAATGTCTCTTACAACAAAAATCAAATCAAATCTAGTGAGTAAAGGAATTGGTAAATTCACATTTTCTGTAATATTTTTGAATGGATCATATTTTCCATACATAGGGTTTGCTGCAGCTAAAATTGATGTTCTAGCATTAAGAGTAGCTACAATACCACCTTTAGCAATGCTTGCAGATTGTTGTTCCATAACTTCGTGTAGAGCACTACGATCCTCAGGTTTCATTTTATCAAATTCATCAATACATACGAGTCCCTGATCACCAAGTACAACAGCACCTGCTTCTAACATCATAATTCCAGTTTTATCTCGTACCACAGCAGCGGTAAGTCCAGCAGCTGTAGAACCTCGACCAGAAGTATACAGACCACGTGGTGCAATTCTTGCACAAAATTTTAACATCTCACTTTTTGCAGTACCTGGATCTCCGACAAGAAAAACATTGATGTCTCCTCGTATCTTGCTTCCATCACCAAGCAATCTTTGATTTGAACCTACAATAAGCAACAAAATGGCTTCTTTGATAATCGATTGTCCTTGAATATGGGGGGCAAATGAATCTACTAGTCTTTGATATACTTCAGGACTTTGTCCTAAGGCTCTAATCATTTTTTCTTCTTCGGGAGAAATTTCTTCTCTTTCTATTTTACGAGAAGTTTTTGAACCACGTCCACCCAAAAATTCAATATTATTTCCTTCAATTCTTAATCGATATAATCCGCTATGACCTCGCTGAATACCTGCAACTGATTCTTGCTCAATTCTCACTATACCAGTAAGGATAATTCTATCTCCAGGTCTCGCGTTATCTACCAGATCCTGTCTGATTGTCACGTCAATATAGTGAGGTAGTTGCCCTGGAGGTAAATCTTCAGGAAGTTCCTGTAATCTAAGTATTTGAAAATCAATAAATTTACTTGCTTCAGGTTTTAGATCAAAATCCCTATGTTTACAATTTGGATTATCACAAACAATTGGGATTTTGACATCCATGCCCTTTAGCTGAATTACTTTGGTTGGATGTTCATCAGGACAAACAAAAACTAATTCTTTTGCAAGTGGTTTTACTTCTGAGGCCCTAACAACCATTCCAGAAACACTAGTAATATTTCCAATTGTTTCAGCATTGATTTGTCTTAGGCTTCTTTGAAGAGGATAATTAACTAGCCTTACACGTACTTCATCTTTGATTTTTTCTGCATAATCAGGAAATCTTGTTTGTAATGCTTCTTTGATAGCTCTTGAAAAAGCATCAAAAATTCTATCAGGGTTTTCAGTAAAGATAATCTCAATTTCAGGTTCTATAACCAGATCATTATAGTCAACGAAAATATATTTAGAATTTCTTGGCATCATTTCGTCAATTGACTCAATGTACTTGTAATTACCAAATTTATCTTTGAATGTGATAAGAAATTCTTTTACTTTATCAGATAATGCAGAATCTGTAAATGTACTAGTTTGAGTATTACTCATTTGTTTCCCCTCTTATTTGTTTTTCAAATTCTATACTGTTTTCATGAATAGTTTTGTAGAATATGCTCTCTTCTACTGTCAACTTATTGTAAAGCTCAGAATTTAATTTGATAGAGTCTGCAAGCTTTACTAGTTTTCCTCGTCTCATTCGGAATAATTCTAGCATAATACTTTCAACCTTGTCAAAATCATCTCGAATCAGTTGTTTCATAGATTCTTTTAACTTAATGTAAAAATGAGGGTCTAGTGTAGATATCTGATATTCTCCTACCATCTTTTCTTTTGATAATGCTTGTTTTAACTCAGTAATCATATCTGGTGAATCAAGAGTGGCTAAATTACTATCTGAAAGTATTTTTCCAATCCATTGAGGCATATTAATTATCTCACCTTGAGTTCCTTCAGTTTTTGTTCCTGCAACATTAAATTTAATATCTTGATTGATTGTAACCTTAGCATCCTTTAGGCGGTATCCTATTGAGTGTATTTTTTCTATTTTATCTATTTCCATGCTAGATCACTTATCCTCTTTTAGATCCTCAAGTATCGGATCGATTAATTCTGTTAACAAATTAGTGAGATCAATTGATCCTAATTAACCTCAGGTTGATCGCAGGTTAGATCCCTCAATATATGATTTTAATTGGAGATATGATATAATAGCCAATTCGGATTTATTAATGGGGTTTGAACACACAGTACTCATATGCAGGCAACAGGAATGTGGGTAGAAAAATACAGGCCCACAAAACTTTCGGAGATTGTTAACCAAACAGAAATTATTGGTAGTCTATCTGCTCTGATAAAAGATCCAACAGAAATGCCACATTTGATGTTTTCAGGTTCAGCAGGGGTTGGTAAAACTACCACAGCACTTTGTATCACAAAACAGATCTTAGGAGAATACGCGAAAGATTACACTCTAGAGCTAAATGCATCTGATGAACGAGGGATCGGAATGGTTAGAGAGAAAGTAAAGAAATTTTCGAGATTTGCAGGAATGGCAGATGTTCCATTTAAGATCATTATTTTAGATGAAGCAGATGAAATGACATCAGATGCTCAAACTGCACTTAGAAGAATAATAGAGGATACTGCAAAGATTTGCAGGTTTATTTTGATCGCAAATAATATTTCAAAAATAATTGACCCCATTCAAAGCAGATGTGCTACTTTCAAGTTCACCTCGGTTCCAAAAGAAGATGTCATATCCAGACTAGCAGAGATTGCAAAAAAAGAGAAAGTAAAATCAGATAAAAAAGGACTTAATGTAATTTATGAATACTCAGAAGGAGACTTAAGACATGCTATTAATTTGATGCAGGCTACTGCAAGTCTTGGTGAAATTACTGAGAAGAATGTAAAGGCATCAGCTGGACTGAGCAAAACTAGTGATGTTAACGAGATTCTAAAAATAGCAATAGCTGGAAAACTTCCTGAAGCAAGAGAGAAGATGATAGAACTAATCAAAGTTTATGGGATGTCAGAGTCGGATTTCTTAAAATATCTTAATGCAGCTATCTTCAAATCCAAACATGACAAATTATCAGAGATTCTACAAGTAGTTGCAAAGTATGATTATAGAATTTTAGTTGGAGCAAATCCTGAAATACAATTATCTGCAATGTTAGCAGAAATTGCAAATTTGAAAAATTAAAAACGCAGAGAGAGGGATTTGAACCCCCGTATGCTTGCGCACACAGGCTCTCAAGGCCCGCGCCCTACCGAGCTAGGCGACCTCTGCGAAATTTGTTGCATAGTAGTGGTTAAAATTTGTTGTCTGAATCAAAGTAACAATTTGTAAAAAGGAGAAAAAAGAAAAAATTTCTTTAATCGTGTGCGTGTGGATTTACAGAGCCTGATTCCATTTTTACAAAAGTACCATCTGCTTTTTCGTGATACTCTTGATATGATGGTTCAATCAAGATTGCGTGTGTTGGACATGCTTCTTGGCAAGCCATACATTGTGTACAATCATGTTCTCTGATTGGTTGTGATTTATCTGTGTAATCTAGACGTTCATCTTGTTCTGTCAGACCAGTTCCTTCAAATGTTGCATCAAGACATGATGCTGCTGGAATATCTTGTTCTGTTCTATACCATTGGAAGGTTTGTACTGGACAAACACTCATGCATGAACCTGCTGCAACACAAGAGTCCCAATCAACTGCGACTGTGGTACCGTGAATTCCAAGTGGAACTTGTTCTTCACCGCGTGCCTCATATGCTGCTTTGACATCATCATTTGAAAACGCCTCTCCATCGGTTCTACCTTTACCCCAGATGAAGTGTTTATTTTCACCATCACCGTGGCTGGTTTTTCCAACGACTTCTAGATTTTCGACAAATTTCTCATCTATTGGCATGAATTAATTTATTTCAAAATATTATTTAAAGCTAGACAAAATTAGTCGTGACTAAATTTTGATGTGCAATAATTTAAGATTACGAGAGAAATTAGGTATAAGCAACAAAAAAGAAAACAAATTCTCGGTGTGACGGTTGTTTATAATTACAAAGTTTTGGCTGCATTGTCATGCTTTTCTAAGTTCGATTGATCAACCTTGATTGCTTGTGGAGGACAAACAGAAACACAGGCCATGCACCAGATACAATCATGTTCTCTTATTGGATCTGCCTTGTCAGTTAGATCTTTACGTTCATCTTTAATGTCACTACCTGTTCCCTCAAAAGTTTGACCAACAACATCTTTAGCTGGAATATCCTTTTCAGTTCTGTACCATTGAAATACCTGTACGGGACAAGCTTCAATACAAGCACCGTCTGCTACACAAGAATCCCAATCAACTGCAACCATTGTACCACTAACACCAAGAGGAATTTGTTCTTCTCCTCGTGCAGTATAAGCTGCTACAACATCTGAATCTGCAAATGCTTCAGCTTGAGATCCGTCTATGTTTGTTTTTTTGCCTGGACCCCACATAATATGAAATTGACCATCATTGTTTTTGATCTTTCCTAGCGGTTTTAACCCTTCAGGAAAATTTTCTGCTATTGGCATAGTTCAAATTCTGTTCAGATATTATTTAAAGCTAGACAAGTATGTTACGAATACATTGCAGAATTTGCGATTAATTGGAAAGAAAAATTTCCTTACGTTCATAACGTTGTACGATCAATTTTAGAAGTATGGATATTATCAAATATGATGTATATCGTGGCCCAAACCTTGGGGTGTACATCAATGTAAACGATAATACAATTTTAATTCCAATGGGATTTGCACAATCAAAGGCAGAAAAGCTTGCAAAATATCTAGATGTAGATTTTCTCTACACATCAGTAGCAAACACCAGATTAATCGGGACACTTTCTGTAATGAATAATAAGGGAATTTTATTACCCAAAACAGCATTTTCAAATGAATATGACTTTTTGAAAAAAGAGACCAATCTTGAAGTAGATGTTTTAGATTCTAAATATACTGCACTTGGGAACATCATATGTGCAAACGACAAGGGAGCAATAGTTTCACCATGGTTGTCCAGTGATGAATGTCAGACAATAAAAGATGTTTTAGGCGTAGCAGAAGTAGTACAAAAAAAGATTGCAGGATTTAACCAGATAGGTGCAGTAATGGTTACAAATAATTCAGGAGCTGCAATCCATCCTGAAGCAGACGAAGAGGACATGAAAACTTTTGCTAATGTTTTAGGCGTAAAGATAGAGCAGAGTTCAATTAACAGTGGAATTCCCTATGTTTCATCGGGAATATTAGCCAACAATAACAGTATAATTGTAGGATCATTAACTACGGGACCAGAAATTATGATGTTGACTAGAGCTTTTCTAAATTAAGAATAGAGTTTGGATCTTCAGTAAGTTTTTCAAGTGAGATAGTCCCTTCGGTCCCATTTGTCATGTCATGTAGTATTACATTTCCTTCTTCAAGTTCTTGCGGTCCTACAATAATTGAGAATTTTGCATTTGTTGCAATATCCATTTGTTTTTTAAGATTACGTCCTGCCAAATCAATGTCAGTTGGTATATTGTTTAATCGTAACAAGGATGTAATTGACATTGCAACTTTTTGCATCTGTTCATTAATGTAAAGAACTGCAATTCTATTTTGTTTTAATTCAGGAATTATTTTTTGCTCTTGCATTGTTAAAATTATTCTCTCAACTCCTCCCGCAACACCTGTAGCCCCGATATCTTCTCGTCCAAATGCTTTTGTTAGAGAGTCATATCGTCCACCACCCGCTAAAGCACCCAAAGATGAATTTTTGTCAAAGACCTCAAAAACCATTCCTGAATAGTAATCCAATCCTCTAACTATCCCAAAATTAATTCTAACATTAGATACACCTCTATTTTCAAGTGAGTCAAAGAGTTGTTTTAGATAATCCCAAGAGTCAAGTTGAGATACGTCAAATGACTTTTCTACGTCATAGATGCTTCCCTTTATTTGTGAAAACTCTAGAATTTTTTCCAGTTTTTCTATTTCATATCGATCTTTGAATTCATCAATAATTTCTTGTTTTGATTTTTTCTGAATTTTGTCTACTGCCCTTAGAATGTCACCTACCAGTTGAGGATTTGTTGAATCAAAGATCTTGTTGATAAAAGATTCAACTAGATTTCTGTGATTGATATCAATTGTAATATCTTTGAGTAAAAGTGAGTCAAATAATCTAGATGTTAATTCAATTATTTCTGATTCGGATTCCACATTTGGCTTGCCATATACTTCGATATCCCACTGGTGAAAGTAGCGATACCTGCCCTTCTGAGGCTCATCATATCTAAAAACTCCGCCAAAACTCGATACTTTAGCAGGTAGTCTCATTGACTTTTGTACAGCAATATATCTAGTCAGGCCTATAGTAAAGTCAAATCGTAGTGCAACTTCTCTTTCTCCCTTGTCTTTAAAATAATAAATTTCATCTTTAATTGCAGGACCAGATTTTGTCTCCAATACTGAAAGCAGTTCAATTGGGGAGGGATCCATAAATGAAAAGCCATACAAGTTAGATAGTTTCTTAAAATGATGCCTAACGTGTTCAATATCCGCATTCTCTTTTTGCTCAAAATCTTTCATCCCACGTGGTAATTCCATATTGATTCTCTGATAGATGATTATGATTTAGATATTTCTGTATGTTGGAAAACGGTTGGTTCAAACAAAATTTTGAAAAATTGGATCTTAAGACCAACAACGATTAGTTATTTGGTGACAGTTCCAACTAATACAATTAATCATAGATAGTATTTAGATCATTCTAATGAATACTACGTCTTGCTTTTATCCTAACTTTGTAAATTCTAATTGAAATTCTACGGTCAAGAGTCATCTAACCGATTAACCAATCGACCATTACCGTCCAGGGATGGGCCAATTTTTGGCCATCCTTTCAGTTTATTTTTTAGCGATCTGGATTGACTCATACTTACAAATCATTCATCTTGTTTTTATACAAATTTTGTAAATATAATGCAAATATGTCAAATCAAAATAATTCAAATCACACATGGGAAGAAGTAAGAGGTTTATCCTGGATCTTTTATGAGGATTAAACTGTCTTAATTGTAAATTACGTCAATTCTTATTTTGCTGTCAAAATGATTAAAAGATCTAGGTATGAGAAAACACTTATTTTATAAAACATAATCTATCATTGTAGAGTAATGTCAAGTCATAACTGTTCAAGATTTTTCTCGGTTATTGGTTAAGAGTAAGTTCATAGTATCTTGTTAGATCATGTAATCTGTGCATTCTGTTTTTACTTGTTACTGTGTTCACATAATGTATGAATCAAAACTTTGCTGCAAGTTAATATGCTACATGAACGAATAAAAACACCTTTGACGGTACGGCAATCTGTATTACACGTACTGAAATCAAAATCATTTCTTTTATGTCCATGTTGTTTTTTACCAAACAAAATATACTTGAGGAATTGTAGCAATCCTTTGCGTCCACCAAATGCGTGTGTGTCGGTGACAAACCATGACATTTCCAAACCATCATATCTTTCAGGAAATATCTTTTGCTTGATCTGCTTACCTTCAGGAGTATAGTGTCCAATCATCGTAATGTTTCCTTTTGCTAGTTTATTGGCATATTTCGCATATTTTGTACATGATAAGCACAAGTTATCATAAATCATAATTGGAAACTTCACAACGTATAGTTACACTATAATTGGTATAAAGTTTACCAGCACATGCAATTTAGGTTGTTATATGCCAAACATCATGAATTCTAGACATAATTGTCTTAGTAAGGATTTGATCGGTTAGTTACAAAGTATCTGTTATCAAAGTAAAATAAAAAAGTACATCTTTCACAATAGAAAATAACTATTCCATATCAAATGTAATAGTCAAAGATAGGCTTAAGTTAAAGCAAAATTTCGAGAATCATGAATAAATCAATTAGCATCGTCACGTCAATATTTGTCATAACTATCGTCATTA
>JBMYWJ010000003.1:0-18583 GCA_049607285.1 Candidatus Nitrosopumilus sp. | reverse complement strand
GGGGAAAGAGGAAGTGTGATACTTTCATCTTTGTAGATTAATTGTATTTTTACAGTTTTTTTTAGACCAGTAATTCCATTTTTGAATGTTTGATCTTCAAGATCTAAATTAGGTTCAAGAGGACTGACATAGAATTCTATAGCATTTGTTTCTCCGGAAACAACTGGTTCATTCATCCATCCTATTTCTACTCTATAGTCTCCAACAGAATCAATAGTATGTCCATTTGCAATTCCAATTAAACCTGGAATTAGTAATAAAGTAAATACAAAAAATAATTTCAATACTAAAAAAAGAAAACATTATTTTAAAAACGTTCCAGTTATTTTACTTTAAGATAATTAATATTTATAATATTTTGATAGTTGTACCAATTATGCATCTGCATACATTGAAACTTCCCAGGCTGTAGGTGTTTGGGCAAATGCAGTATATTCCTTGTATTTTAATTCTGAATATACGTCAAGAAAATCACTCGTAAAGACCTCTTCTAAGAATTTTGAATCACTTGTTAAAGAATCAAGTGCACCTTTTAATGATACTGGAAGGGATCCAATATTGTATTCGCGTTTTTTTTCTACTCCAAGTTTGTATACATTTTCTTCTATAGGTTCACCTGGATCAATTTTGTTTTTAATTCCATCTAATCCTGCTAATAACAAAGCAGATTCTAAAAGATAGATGTTTGCAGTTGGATCAGGAACACGATATTCAATTCTTTTACTTTTTTCTTGATTTCTATTATACATTGGAACCCTAATTGCAGTAGATCTATTTCCCAGTCCCCAACAAACATTCACTGGTGCTTCAAAACCAGGAACGAGACGTTTGTACGAGTTGGTAGTGGGGTTTGATATGGCACATAAAGCTGATGCATGATTTAGGATTCCACCAACATAATACCTTCCAGTTTGACTCATCTGAGCTATTTCGTCATCTTTATCGTACATCATATTTGTACTTTTGTTCCATAAACTTTGATGAGTATGCATTGCAGATGCATTATCACCAAAAATTGGTTTTGGCATAAAAGTTGCAACTTTATTTTTACGTTTTGCTTTTACTTTAACTAAGTTTTTTACAGCAATGACATGATCTGCCATGGTAATCATTTCATCGTAAACTAAGTTTATCTCACATTGACCAGACGTTGCCACTTCATGGTGCTCAGCTTCAATTTTTATTCCAAAATAATTATACAGATCATCACATACATCTTTTCTAAAACCTTCAAGAGTATCTTTTGGTTGGGATGGGTAATAACCTTCTTTAATATCTATAGCGGTACTTACATTTCCTTTAGCCCAAGGAGATTCTTTAGATTCAATAGAATAACCAGAACCTCCATAGGAATGAGTGGCCGCGTATGGTGAAGGATAAACATTGATAGTATCAAAAACAAAAAATTCTATTTCAGGTCCCCAATGTGTATGAGTAAATCCAAATTCTTTGATTTTACTTGATGTTTTGTGTGCAATTCCTCTAGAATCTCTATTATATCTTGAATCGCTATTTGTGCTACCATCATATAGATCACAAAATATTCTTGCATTTTTTCGATTACCAGGATCATAATCTACTGGAAGAATTTTAAATGAATTAGGATCAGGCATTAAAATCATGTCCGAGTTATTTACAGATTTAAATCCTACAATTGAACTTGCATCTAGTTTTTCAAGACCGTTGACAAAGCTGTTTTTGTCAATTGCATAGCTAGGCATCCCTACATTATGAAGTTCTCCGAAAATATCTACAAACCAAAAATCAATAAATGAAATTTTTTCATCTTGTATTGTTTGTAGTACTTGATCGGAATTCAACTAATGAATAAATGAGAACTATTTTACTAATGTTATCTAGTAAGATAGATTTGGCAAGATGGTCAGGTAATTCTAAGATTCAGGATAATCTTCATTTAAGTGAGTTTTTTTGAAGTTTTTTAGCTCTTCCTCAAAGAAAAATTTCTCTGTTAATGCAGGTTTTAAGTCATCCAACCATATTGCTTTTTCATCATATTTTGCAAAGAATGGAACTTGTACCCAAGAAGGGTTTCTTCCCTGTAAAAATCTCAAGACAATAATTTTTTGATCATTTAATTCTGCTGTACCAATTACATGTACCTTTCCTGGAGTTGCAGACATACTTGGTCCACGAACAGTACGTGCTAGTCCACTTACAGAAGAATATGCTTTTTTGAAAATGTTGTAGGCCTTAACTAAAGGAACTCCAAAATAGTGTTGTGCACCAGTATCCCTAACAATAAACATGTAATATGGAATACATCCCAATTGAACTTGTTTACTCCACATTTTTGCCCACATTTCTGCATCATCATTGATATGTGCTAAAATAGGAGATTGAGTTCTAATTTCTGCACCAGTAGTTCTGATTTTTTGAATTGCATTTTTTACAGAAGGTGTAGATAACTCATTAAGATGATTAAAATGAGCCATAAATGCAAGATGCAAGTCATTATCAGTTACTTTATTGAAAATATCTAACATTTCTTGAGAATCTGAATCCGTCAAAAATTTGTATGGCCAATAAGATAGAGCTTTTGTTCCAATTCTAATTGTTTTAAGATTAGGTAATTTTGCATCAATTAAAGTGCTAATGTACTTTGAAAATATCTTTGCTTTCATTATCATAGGATCTCCTCCCGTAAACAATACGTCGGTAATTTCTGGATGTTCTATCAAATATTGAACCAACTGTTCGCCTTCTTGCATTGCAAATTTCATTTCATCCATTCCAACAAACTGTGGCCATCTAAAACAAAAGCTACAATATGCATGACAAGTTTGACTCTGACTTGGAAAAAAGAGACATGTTTCCTTGTATTTGTGTTGCATTCCATACAACTTGGTTCCATTTTTTAATGTAGGTACATTCAGCTCCATTTGTCCTGCAGGATGTGGATTTAGTTGCAAACGAATTTCATTTGCAACAGATGTTATTTCTTTTTTATCAGAATTATTTTTTAAAATGGATGCCATTTTTTTAAAATGTTCAGGTTTTAACATTCCTTTTTGGGGAAACGTCAAAACAAACATAGGATCTGCAGGCACATTGTTCCAATCAATTAATTGTTCAACAACATAGTTGTTCGCTTTAAAAGGCAAAACATTTCCCACAACTTCCATTTCAAATTGAGTTTCTTCAGAAAGATTTTGAATTTGTGGAAGATCTCGAAAATTTGATAAGGTGTATGATTTTAAAGATGGTGAATTATCATCCCATACAGACTCTTGATAGGTCATTTAGATAATAGTAGATTTGCCCTTGTTAAATGTTACAAGTTTCTCTACGCATAGAATTTTTTTAAATTTAATAAAAAATTGATTAAAGTTTCAATCAATAATGACAATACGGGTTATCTTTGTATTCTAGGATTGAGTTTGGTTAGAATAGTGAGAAATTATGGCTGAAGATGAATTATCACAAATTTCCATAGGAGAATTTGAAGCTGTTTCACAGCTTTTAGCATCTTCGGAATCGCTTCAGTTATCATTTTTTATAATGATTATTGGTATTATTGGTATTATTTTTGGATATACAAAATTTTCGTCTTGGGTAAGTTCACAAAAATTTTATTATAAAAGACCACATTTTTCTAGATTTATACGAAGAGCCGTTTTACCTTTTTTTGCAATTACATTAATCACTGCCATCAACATCCATACACAAACAGGGGTTTTGTTTGGAGATGTGTCAGGAATTGGAGAAAGCGAGCTGTCTGCACATGAACATTTTGCAAAAATTCTTAATACTTTTAATATTTTAGTAATTGGTTATACAATATCACATCTAATTCCAATTATTCTTACCAAACGTGAAAAATCTCTTTTAGAAAAAGGAGATTTTGATACTTGGTTTGAATTAAGGGGGTTTGTTGACGATAAAGATGATCTCTTTCATAAATTATACAAATGGGTTCCACCAAATAAAGCTCCAGAGGGCATAGAGAATAAAGAGTTTGAAGAATTACTTAAAACAGAAAAAGGAATGCAACACTTGGAACATTTTCGTACAACAAAAGGAAATCCAATTGGAGGATATGAAAAGTTAGTTGATAAACCATTTGAAGAATGGAAAAAATCTGAACGTGTAAAATATAAAAAATATTATAATAACTGTATAACAGGAAATAATCAATCAGGTAGAAAGTTAAGACCAGGTGCAAAACCAGATGAAATATTTCCAATTGATATATGGAGAGAAGAAAAACGAGAACATGGTTATGAACCGTTAATTCCTAGCTCTCGTCCACCAGGACACGCAAAAAAGAAACAGGAAGGACTTCCTAAATCAGCTAAACAGATTCTTCCATTAGGAATATTTCTTGCAATAATTTTGGGAGTTGTTGCATGGTGGGGAGTTGATTTGATTGTTCTTGCTACTGCTACTGGGGGATTTTCAATTGGTTTGGGTTTAGCATTACAAGAAACCATGCAAAATTATTTTGCTTATATTATGATTAGAAAGGACAAAATTTTCATTGAAGGAGATAGAGTACAACTTGAGTCCGGATATAATGGCTATGTACATAAAATTACACCGAGAGTCACATACATTAGAGATGCATTAAATGAATCAATAGCAGTAATTCCCACTAGGCAGTTAGTTAATGCTCAGATTGTGAATTATTCTAAAGAAAACAAGCTTGTTCCAGCTGTTGTAAAAGTGGGAGTCTCTTATCTGAATAATCCTCGTCAAGTTGCATCAATTTTAGTTAAAGTAGGTCAACGTGGGATGAAAGAAATTATAGATGGAAGAGGTAGGCATCTGGTAAGACAAAAAAGATGTCCGTATTTGGATAAAAATAAACCAAGTTGTGGTTGTGACAAAGAACTTCACGTGGATGCCACACAACCGGTAGTTAGATTTAATGAGTTTAATGATTCGTCACTTGATTTCTCAATGTGGCTTTACGTCAGAGATTATGGTGCTCAATTTAAAACAAAAACAGACTTGAGAATGATAATGTATGAAGAATTTAAGAAGTATGATATTAGAATTCCTTGGCCAATTCGGACGGTCTATCAAGGAGATGAAAAGAAAGAGTTTGAAGAGATAAATCAACTTGATCCTGATAGAAATAAAGTACTTGACGAATTTGGTATGGGAGACATTGGAAGAGGAGGAGGAGGAGAAGACTAATTTTGATTTTCTCAAAACTTAAGAATCCCATCAAACCACATTTGCGTGTTGGATAAAATATCAATAATTTCAGGAAAATCCTCAGAAGAGTTAGCAAGAAAATTATCAAGGAAAATAAAATCCAATCTTGTAAAATCAGAAGTTAGAGTTTTCCCTGATGGTGAAAGTAAAATTACGCTTGCTGGAAATTTATCAAAGAAAAAATCCATTGTAGTCCAATCAATTTATCCTCCCGTGGATACAAATCTAGTTCAAGCATTGTCATTAATTTCAAAGGCTAAAGAAATATCATCAGAAGTAACTGCGGTTATTCCTTATATGGGATATGCAAGACAAGATAGGGAATTTTTACCAGGTGAAATTGTTACAATGAAGGTTTTGGGTAAATTGTTCAAAGGTGTAGGTGCATCAAAAATCATCACGGTAGATATACACAGTATACAAGGCCTTGAGTATTTTACTAGAAAATCAAAAAATGTAACTGCAATTCCTGATCTTGTAAAATATTTTAAAAAATTAAGCCTGAAAAATCCTCTAGTTGTATCTCCAGATCAAGGAGGAAAAGATCGAGCGAAAGAATTTGCAGACAAGTTTAATTCAGAATTTATTGCCTTGGAAAAAAGAAGAGATAGAAAAACAGGCAAGGTACAAATCAAAACAGAAAATGCAGATGGAGTTGCAGGCAGAGATCTTATTCTAGTTGATGACATGATAAGTACTGGTGGAAGTATAGTTAAAGCAACAGAATTTCTAAAAAAACGGAAATGTAAGAGAGTGTATGTTGCATGCACACATGCTCTTTTAATGAATGATGCAGATAAAAAAATAAGAAAAACAGGTGTGACAAGAATTGTTAGTACAAATACTATTCCAGGAAAAACTTCGATAGTTGATGTATCTAATACAATTGCAAAGGCAATAGTATAATGCCAGAAAGCTTTTTTGTATTATCTAAGGAATATTTAGAATTGGCAATAGATGAAATTATTGCTATTTCAAAAATGTATGATAGATTTGTAAAGATCAGAGTAATTTCGAATTTGGTTATCATTCAATCAAAAACAGATTGGAGTAAAATTTCGAGACGTGCATCTTTTGTAAAAACTTCTGGACAAATATTACGAAAGATGTCAGGTTTATTTTTGGATGAAAGTAATTTTGAAGTACTAAAAAATGCCAAAACATTTGTCTGTAGAATAATTAATTTGTCGTCAAGTCAATTTAACATTTCAGAACTGGAGAGTTCAATGGGTGATATGATATCAAAATTTTCTCATGCAAAGGTAAGATTGAAAAATCCAGACATTATCGTATATCTTATCTTTACAAACAAAGAAAATTTTTTTGGATTCTCAAAGCGAATTAAAAAAGAGAACAAGCCAAAAAAAATTAAAAATCATCCTCATCAGTTAGATTGGAGATTAACGCGAATCATGATTAACTTAATTGGATTAAAAGAGGGAGAAACAGTGTGTGATCCTTTCTGCGGTACTGGTACAACCCTGCTAGAAGCTGAATCTATGGGAATTCATGCAGTTGGATTTGATTTTGATGACAAAATGTGTGAAATTTCAAAAGAGAATCTCAAAGAGAATGGATATAAATCAAAGATTTTCAAATCAGATTTTCGAGAATTTGTAAAAATCTCTGAAAAATTTGACGGGATTGTTACTGATTTACCATATGGAAGAGCTTCAAAAGTGTCAGAAGAGCCTGAGGAAATTCTAGAGAAATTTTTTTCAATTATTCCCAAACGTAAGAGAGTAGCTATAATGTACAAAAAAGAGTTAGACAAGAATCTAAATTTAGAAGGAACAAAAAAATATAGAATCTATAGGCATAAAAGCTTGACACGTACAATTTTAATTAGATGAAACTTGTATTCTTGGGAACGTCGGCTGCACAGCCTACCGAAAGTAGAGGACTTTCTTGTATTTGTTTAGAGAGGGAAGGAGAAATCATGATGTTTGATGCAGGTGAGGCTACACAAATTTCCTATATGAAATCGGGTTTAGGTTGGAATAAAAAAATGAAAATTTTTGTTACACATCTTCATGGAGATCATTGTGTAGGGATTTTAGGATTATTACAAACCATGTCTATGCAAAATAGAACTGAAACTTTAGAGATTTTTGGTCCAAATGGGATTGAAGAATTCATTGCAGCCAATATCAAAGTATTAAATTTTGGTTTATCATTTTCAGTTTTAATTAATACCATCAAAGAAGGGAAAATTTTTGAAAATGAGAAATTTGCAGTTTATGTGTGCAAAGCAAATCATTCAGTTACTGCTTTTTCATACCTATTCAAAGAAAAAGACAGACCTGGACGATTCAATGTTAATAAAGCAAAAGAATTGGAAATACCCAAAGGAGAGTTATGGAATAAATTACAAAATGGAAATGAAATTATGATTAAAGACAAAATAATAACGCCAAATCAGGTATTGGGAGAAAAGCGTCCTGGCAAGAAAATAGGAATTTCAGGAGATACGATGCCTACTAGTGAATTGGAAAAATTTTTTGAAAATTGTGACTACCTAGTATTTGATTCTACATTTCTTAACACAGAAGAACAAAGGGCACAAGACACATGTCATTCAACTGCAAAACAAGCTGCAATATTAGGAAAGAAAGCAAATGTGAAAAATTTAATTTTAACACATTTTTCTGCTAGATATAAAGATGAAAGTGGACATTTAAGAGAAGCACAAGAAATTCATAATTCTGTAATTACAGCAAAAGATCTTTTAGAAATAGAGATTCAATAAAAAATGTTTGAATCAATTAAGGAACATATTTCGAATAAGGAAAAAATAGTATTTGTAACAGGCGCAGGCATATCACAAGAAAGTGGAATACCTACATTTAGAGGAAAAGACGGTTTGTGGAAAAACTCTGACGTAATGCAATTAGCTACAATTAATGCATTTTATGATAATCCAAAGTTAGTTTGGGAATGGTATAATGAACGAAGGGACAATATCTTTAAAGCTAATCCAAATCAAGGCCATAATGCAATTGCTGAACTTGAAAAGTATGCAAACGTATCTGTTTTAACTCAAAACATTGATGGACTACATCAAAGAGCAGGCAGTACTAATGTACTAGAATTACATGGAAGTATTGTAAAGATTAAGTGTTCAGTTTGTGATTTTAAAGATGAGATCACTATTAAATTTTCTAAGATCCCACCGTTATGCAAATGTGGGAATTTACTTAGGCCAGATGTAGTGTGGTTTGGAGAATCATTGTCTCAAGAGATTTGGCAAAAAGCTGTAATTTTGGCTACTCAATGTGAGTTAATGATAATTTCAGGCACATCACTTGTTGTTTCTCCCGCAAATACTTTGCCAATTTATGCAAAACAAAATAGTGCAACGCTAATTGAAATTAATCCTGAAAAAACAGAAATGTCATCAGAAATGGATTTGGTGATAAGAAATTCAAGTGCAAATGCATTACCTGAATTGGTTTCACTCTTTAAAAAAAATAAATTATAATTTAATATTTAACTCAGAAATTTTTGAATTTAATATTGGAAAATAAATTAACAAAATTAAAAATTTGAGATTTCTAAATTAAATAGTACAATTAATGATTTAGAAATCATGGTTTGTTATCTTCTGTAAAGATATTTTGGATAGATTGGAGAGGGTTGAGGTTAGAAACTGTTTCAACAATAATTGTTTGAGATGATTCTTTAGCTTCTGAGATTTTATTAGTAATTTTGTTTCCAGTTTTATTAATTTCTTTATTTACTGAATCATTTGTTTTATTTACAATGTTATCAAATGATTCAGTAATTCTTTTTTCTGCAGAATTGGTGGCTTGAGAACTCAAATTGTTTACATCATCCTTTAATGAATTGATTGCAGTAGCAGATGTATTTGGAAATAACGTAATAATTTCTGAGGAAAACATCACTCCTCCAATAATCATAATACTCACAATTATGCCTAATTTTAAGAACATATGATGGTATTCTAAAAAAATAGATTTTAGATTGCGGCTGAAAAAAAGATGCAGAAATGATTGAATTTTCTTAGCTAAGTTACATTATCGCCAAAAACTAACCAGTTGATTACCTTGTCTATATTTGATGAGGTAAGAACTACCTTAATGGGACCCAACGGAGATTCGTTAGATTGTTCACAAATTGCTATTTTTTTAACAACTGCTGCTTGTTTGTTCAGATAGAACCATGTAGTATCACGTTCTAAATTTTTTTCTAGATTTTGTTTATAGGTTTTTTGAGCCTGTCGAGAATGAATTATTTCATAAATTTTTTCGAGTGAATTTAGGTTATTTGATTTTGCAAGTATTGAAGAGTTTTCAGATTTTATTGTTGAATAAGGAAAAATGTTTGAGATTGCTGTTTTGATTTTATTTGGATTCTCAGAAGGATTTACCAAACAAAATATTTCTATAGCACAATGGATATTTGGAATTCTCATTTTATCCAGCTTTTAATAATTTTAGATGAGGTTTCTATTAGTTCGTCTTTTGTTAACCCAACATTTGTTATCGCGTAATCAGATAATGCAATTGAATCGCTAATTCCAACACCTAATTCACGATTGTCTCTTTCTTCAAAATGCTCTTTTGTTTGAGGATCATCTGATCGTCCTCTTTTTTGCAAAAAATCAAATCGGGTATCCGTTGACGCATGTATTGCCAGTAATTTTACATTACCAAATTTTCTAAACTCCTGTATTTCATCATTAGATCTAACCCCATCAATCAATATCACATCTGCTGTAGAAGATTCTAATTCTGGTTTAACTAATTCAACTATCGCACCAGCACCATTTTTCTTTCTTAGTTCAAGCATTAGTTTTCCGAGATTAGATCTAGAAGGTTCTAAATTTCTTTTTTCTGCCTCTTTTCTTACAGCATTTCCCATGTTGATAACAACATATCCCTTTGATTTCAATCCGTTAGCGATAGTAGATTTACCTGCACCAGGCATACCTGTCAAGCACACAATTAGTTTTTCCAATAAATATTAAAAAAAATGCTCGTCTAAGAAGTTACCGGAAATTATTATAAAGATACTTCAAAATATGTTATAATGCGTAGTTTTGTAGCAATTGAAATATCAGACGTTAATG
This sequence comes from Candidatus Nitrosopumilus sp., assembly GCA_049607285.1. Classification (GTDB taxonomy): domain Archaea; phylum Thermoproteota; class Nitrososphaeria; order Nitrososphaerales; family Nitrosopumilaceae; genus Nitrosopumilus. Next base: position 8,310 of record JBMYWJ010000003.1, on the reverse strand, counting down.
TAGTTAATTCAATAAAGAAGTTTCAATCTGAAATTAATATTAAGGCATCTCCAGTTAACCCAAATAATTTTCATTTTACATTACAATTTTTAGGTGAAATTTCTGAAGAATTAACACAAAAAATTATCCTTGCTCTTAGAACAATCAAATTTTCAAGATTTGTTGTAAATTTAAAAGGAGTTGGATCTTTTCCGAGAGCAAAATCTCCAAGAATTATTTGGATTGGAACAGATGAAAATGGAGGTAATAAGCTAATTCAGTTATCAAAAAAAATTGAAAAGTTATTAGAACCTTTAGGATTGTTTTCAGATAAATCTTTCAAACCACATATCACAGTATTTAGAATTAAAAAGAAGACTGATGACATAACAAAAGAATTGGAAAATAAGAACACGGTCAATTTTGGAATGCAAGAAATCACCAGTATTAAACTGAAAAAAAGTGAACTTACACCGAATGGACCAATATATTCTGATATAGTGGAGATCATGGCAGTAAAATGAAACAAGTCATTTCCAGAGTTTCGAGAACTGTTGTTCCATCAAAAATAATTGAAAAATCAAAGAAGGAAATTGCTGAATTAGCGTTAGAATTAGTTGAAAAAGAAAGTAAGGGATTTTCAGAGATAGTGGGATTAGAATTTGGAGGCTCATTTGCAAAGGATACTTGGTTGGCAAAGGATGCAGATATTGATATTTTTATTAGATTTAAAAAATCAACTTCATACGAAAAATTTGAAAGAATTTCCAAAAAAATTGGTTTTAATGCATTAAAGAAATATTCTCCATACGTTAGGTATTCTGAACATCCATATGTTGAGGCTAAGATTAAGGATACAAAGATCAATGTAGTACCATGTTATGATGTAAAAATTGGACAATGGAAGAGTGCTGCAGATAGATCGCCTTTTCACACTAAATTTATGGGGAAGTCACTTACTTTACAATTGAGAAATGAAGTTAGAATTCTAAAGGCATTTCTAAAATCAAACGGACTTTATGGAGCAGAGATTGCAAAACAGGGTTTTAGTGGATATGTTTCAGAAGTACTGATACTGCATTTTGGAGGTTTTGAAAATGTTATAAAATCAATATCAGAAATCAAAGAAAATCAGGTTATTGGAAATACCGAAAAAAAATTTGAAACTCCAATAACAATAATTGATCCAATTGACAATACTAGGAATTTAGCAGCTGCAATATCCAACGAAAATTTAGGAAAATTTGTTTTTATTGCAAGATCATTTAAAGAAAAACCCAAATTAGAATTCTTCAAACAAAAGAAACCTAGAATATCTAAAAAACATTGGGATAATTTACTAGTAATAAAGTTTAATTTTAAAATTAGAAGTTCAGATATAATATGGGGACAAATTAAAAGAGTTACTTCATCGTTATCTACACAGTTAGAACTAGCGGGATTCAAAGTATTAAGAAGTAAGCCCTACACAGATCAACACAAAGAGGCACATCTCTTTTTTCTGTTAGAATCACCAACAATTCCTCAAATATATTCAAAAAAGGGTCCAGAGTTTTTCAGACTAGATGATTCTAAGAGTTTTATTTCTAAAAATCTTAATAGTACAGAATTAATGTGGATTGAAAATAATAATAAAATAATATCATTAGAAAAAAGAAAATATACAAAGGCAGTCAAGTTTATGAAGGAATTTTTGAAAGAGAATATCAAGACAGATGTGCCAAAAGGTCTTCAAAATGATTTCAAACATGGTTTCAGCGTTTCGATAGGAAGTAAAAATCTAAGCAAATCAATTAAAGAGGCTGCAAGTGAACTGATTTCAACAGATGGTACGCTCTTTCATTTCAATTAAGAAATTCACGGAAGAGCCATACTCAAAAATTATTGGATATCCAAAAGCTACCAAGGGTCAAATAAGATCAAGAGTTAATGAATTAGAAAAATTAAGCATAAGATCAATTTCGCTAACAGGCCCAACCACACTCGGGAAATTAGCAATCTTAGGAAAAGGATATGTAGGAGTAGTAGTGTTGGCAAAAAAAGAAAATAAAAAAGTTGCGTTAAAAATCAGAAGAATAGACTCACAACGAAAAGAAATGAAAAATGAATCAGTCATGTTAAAATTAGTAAATTCTGTAAATGTTGGACCAAAAATGATTGCTGCTAGTAAGAATTTTCTAGTAATGGAGTATCTTGATGGAATTAAAATTAGTGAATGGATAGACTCGTTGAGTGGAAAAGGAAGTACAATGAAATTAAAATCTACAATAACTGATATTTTAAAAGATTGTTATAAACTAGATCAGATAGGTTTTGATCATGGTGAACTAAGCAATATCTCGAAACATGTTATTGTAGGAGAATCAAAATCTAGCTTAATTGATTTTGAAAGTTCCAGTACAAAGAGAAGACCATCAAATGTTACAGCAATTACTCAAGCAATTTTCATTGGTTCAGGAATTTCAAAGAAAGTTCGAAAAATTTACAAAAATCCATCCAAGGAAAAAATTATTGAGGCATTAAAACAATACAAAAAAGAAAAGACTCAAGAGAGTTTTGAAACATTATTAAAAATTTTAAAGTTGTAATGGGACCGGCAGGATTTGAACCTGCGACCACTAGTCCCCCAGACTAGTATCATACCAAGCTAGACGACGATCCCTTATTTTAGAGGCACAAAGTGAAATTATTAAATCGTCGTATTGATTAACAAGATTCATGAAAATCTGTAATATTTGTCACAAAATTTCAGCCACAGATCAAGACCATATTGATTGCGTCCAAAAAAGAAGTATAGAATTAGAAGCTGAAGATTTTAAAAATAGCCTTCCCGAAAAACTAAACTTGACAAAAGATAGTCAAGATTTGGGTGTTGAAGTAAGAGCAATTATAGAGCACCTTACAAAAGAAAAAATTAGAGACGATTAATCTATAACCATTTTGATATTCTTTCTTTTTCAAATTCTACTTTTTTAGAGAGATTCTCAGAAGTTGAATCAGTAAGACGTGTTAACGGTTTTGAATTTGAAAACATGTCAACTTCAATAATAGAAGCTGTATCTCTGCCTGACTCGATAAAACATCCACCTCTTCCATCAAATAACACAAAATTTTCTTTAGATTGAATTTTTGAAATAATATTTTTTGCGACTGTAATACCTTCTCCTTCTGCAAAAACACCAGCCTTTGGAACTGCCATAGTTTCTGTTACTGTTAGACTAGTAACATCACCTACTGCAAAGACATTTTCAAATGATGTTTTGCAATCTCTGTTTATTGGGATAAATCCTGACTCTTTGGCTAATCCAGAATCATAGATTATCTTTGGAGCAATATGGGGAGGAATGGCCAGCAACAAATCAAAATCATATTCTTCATTATTTTCAAAAATTAGTTTTTTAGGTTTTACCGATTTTATCTTACATGAATTATGAAAAATAATCTTTTCTGAATTTACAAGATCAAGAATTTGTTTACTTACGTCAAAACCAGCTGCAGGTAAAGTTATAGGAGCTGGACTGTAAAAATCAATTTGTATTGAATCACGTACACCTCGTTTTCTGAACATTGAATCAATTAGTAAGCTAGCCTCAAAAGGTGCAGGGGGACATTTGTATGGCATTCCCATAATAGATATTGCAATTTTTCCAGAATCCATGTTCTCAAGTCTGTCACGAATTTCTAATAGTTGATTATGATCATACAGATTAAATCCATTTTCTATTAATCCAGGGATCTTTTGAGGAGCTAAAACCACTCCTGTAGAGATAATGAGAAAATCATATGATATCATTTGATTCAAAGTTTTGATTATTTTATTTTGAAGATCTATTACAGAAACTTCATCTTTAATGAAATTGATTTCTTTTTTTGTTAATGCATTTAATGAAGCACTTGAATTTTCAAAAGTTCGAGTTCCATTAATTATCCATAATTTTGCAAATCCCACCATAAACCAATCTTTTTTGTCTATTACACTAATTTTTACTTGTAAAGAAGATAAGGAATTTCTTAATTCATTAGCAGCTGCAAGCCCGCCAAAACCTCCTCCTAAAATAACTACATGTGGGATGGTTGTCAACTTAACGTTCTTGTGTTGTTGGTCTTATCAAAACCTCATTAACATTAACATGAGGGGGGGATTCAACTGCGTACAAAATTGCATTGGCAATATCCTCTGCATGTAATGCTTGCATTTTTTTTGCATTTTCAATAAATCCTTGTAATGATTCATCAGTAATTGTATCATTAAGCTCAGTTGCCACAACCCCAGGTTCAATACTAGTTACTCGAATATTAGAGCGAACACTAAATTCTTGTCTTAATCCCTCACTAAATGCTGCGACTGCATGTTTTGTTGCACAATAAACACTTCCAGCTGGGAAAACAATTCTTCCTGCCACAGATGAGAGATTAACAATATGACCTGATTTTTTTTCTTTCATATGGGAAATAACTGATCCTGCACAATACAGTACACCTTTAATATTTACATCAATCATTTTATCCCATTCATCTACTTTCAGGTTTTTGAAAAAACTCAGAGGCATCAAGCCTGCATTATTTACTAAAATGTCAATTGAACCCCATTTGTCTAAAACTGCTTTAGCAAAATTTTCACACTCTGATCTTTGTGTTACATCTAATTTTTGATAAAATACTTCCCCACCATTAGATGAGATCTCTTTTGCAAGTTCTTCTAGTCGTTCAACTCTTCTAGCACCTATAGCAACTTTGGCACCAGCTTTTGACAGCTTCAGAGCAGTAGCAAATCCAATGCCGCTACTTGCACCTGTTATTATTGCCACCTTATCTTTAATCACTGATTTCACTTACAGACGTTAAATTTCAACTTCGTAAAAATGTTTAGTCATGAAAAATCCAAGTTTTGGAAAAGTTGCTGGCAACTTTATTAAAAGAAAAATGATAAAATAAGTCGTGAAAGAAGAGAAATGTGCCTACTGTGGAGATTTAACGGATTTGCCGTTTCAGTGTAATTATTGTAAGGACCCATTTTGTGCAGAACATAGACTTCCAGAAGAACACAGATGTGTAAAACTCAGTCAGATCAGAGCAAAGAGATTTGGCGAAAAAAAAATCATACGAGACGGCGGACGAAATAAGCCAAACATTCTCAAACGTATTTTTGGAAGGTTTTAAAATTAGTATGGACTTTTGTCAGGAGAAATTTTGGCACGTCTTCCTTGATAGACAAGAGCAACTGCTAATGCAAACATCACCATTGCAGTTAAAGGAAAATTCTGTGGTGCAGGTAAAATAAACCAATAATAGATTCCAAAACCAATAGACACTGCTGCTTGTGTCCATAATTTAATCCATTTTGGGGCTTTAACTAATCGACTTATTCCTTCAACAACAAAAATTCCAATTACTGGATAAATTGTGTAAAATAGAAAATCTATTACGTCAACTCCTGTGTGAGACATTTAATATCAAAACAAAGTAGGCATAATTTCTATCTAATCTTCCCAGTAAACTTTAGTTGCAACATTTTTGGCAATTAAAGCCTGGGCATTCTCATATGGAATTGTAGCTATATCTTCAGTTTTAAAAGGACCATATTTTTCTAGGTCGGCGCCGATAATTTCATCAACTTCTTTAAGAAATCTGAGTACGATTTTCTTTGTTTTATGGTTTTGAGCTAACGATTCAAGGAATTTTGATTTTCCATTGATTGTTGCAGAAAGAATCATTTCAATTCTTTCTTGTTGTTCTTCTTGTGAATCTAAAATGAATTTTTCCTCGTCCAATAGATCTCCAATATGAAAATTTCCAGATTTTAAAATTTTATCTAGCCTGATATGAATTAATAACGACGTTAATTCAATTGCCATGCTTATCATAACATCTTTAATTTTACTTTCAACACCGTCAAATTCCTGTTTTTTTAAGTTTCCAATAAAACTAGAGAGATTCCTATAAAAATTTGGCTCTATTTCTAAAATCAATTCATTTTCAGTTTCTCGTAATACCACATGATGCAAATAGTTAAGATCAATTTGATTTAATTCGGACATTTCTTAGCTAATCCTTAAATGCTAGATGTATTTGTGTTTGATTGAAGTACAATTGCCCTATAAAGTTAGTCACGGTAAAGCGATCCAAATAACATATTCTCCGGATGAAGTTTTCTCTAGAATTAAACATGAAGAGATTCAATTCATTGATCTACAATTTACTGGTCTAACAGGTAATTTTCATCATACTACAATTTCAGCAGACATATTTACCCCAGAGCAAATGAGAGATGGACTTCCCAAATTAGATGGATCGTCAATTGTTGGTTTTACCAGTATTGATGACTCTGATCTTCTTCTAAAACCAGATCCAAATACGTTTGCAATAATTCCTTGGATGACAGAAAACAAAACAGCTAGACTTCTTTGTGATGTTTATTGGGGAGAAAATAGGGGAAGATTATCCAGAGATCCTAGAGGAGTTTCTCAAAAAGCTGAGGAATACATCAAATCTCAAGGATTTGATTTTAGTACATGGGGTCCAGAAGTTGAATTTTTTGTTTTTGATAAAGTGCATTGGGATGTTCTTACACCTTACAAGGGACAATCTTATTCAATTGAATCAAAAGAATCTCCATGGAGTCAAGAGGGCAATGGTTACCCGATGGGCTTAAAAGAAGGATATTATCCTAGTACACCAGCAGATACTCTAACACCTTACAGAAATGAGTGTGTAAATATTCTTAAAAATAATTTTGGAATTCTATGCGATAACCATCATCACGAAGTTGCAACCGCAGGACAATGTGAGATTGATATTAAATATGATTACATGACGAATGCTGCAGATGCAGCACAATCATACAAGTATGTTATTAGAAATGTTGCACAAAAATATGGAAAAGTTGCAACGATGATGCCAAAACCAATTGCAATGGATGCAGGTTCAGGAATGCACGTCAATGTTAGTTTATGGAAAGGAAAGGAAAATGCATTTTATGATCCAGACGATGAGATTGAATTAAGTCAACTTGCAAGATACTTTTGTGGTGGAATAATTAATCATGCAAAAGCACTATCTGCAATTTGTAATCCTACTACAAACTCATATCACAGATTAGTACCAGGTTATGAGGCTCCTGCATACATTGCATGGAGTTCTGGAAATCGCTCTGCTATAGTAAGGGTTCCAAAACATCTGAAAGGAAAAGAGTACTCAAATCTAAAAAGACTTGAGTTTAGGGCTCCTGATCCTTCATCAAATCCATATCTTGTATTTGCAGCAGTTACTGCAGCAGGAATGGACGGAATCAAAAAGAAAATGGATCCTGGAGATCAAGTACGTGACGATATCTTCAAAATGACTAAATCAGACAGATCTAAGAGAGGAATTGGCGTTCTTCCAAAAAGTTTGGGAGAAGCTTTAGATGAGCTAGAAAGTGACAGAAAATTCCTTAATCCAATTTATACCAATGATGTTGTTGATAAAATAATTGAGTTAGAAAGAAAGGATCAGCGTGAAATCGCCATAAGACCACATCCGCATGAATTTTATCTATACTTTGATGTTTAGAATCTTCCAGCAAGCTGGAAGATATAATATAATGAAATCGCTATTAGAGTAAATCCTCCTGCTAGAAATTTTCCTTGATTCTCCTCTGATGTAGCAGATCTATACAACAAAATTCCACCTGCAAGGCCTAAAAACAATACTAAGACTCCAATAATTACTCCATTAAAACTGGTATTAGTAATTAGAGGATGAAAGAAGCCTGCAAGCAATGCAAAAAAGATAATTAGATAAATGTATTTGAAGCTAGTTAAAGTCTTGGATGTTTTATTCAATGTTATTTTAAAGTAATTTTATGCAATAAAGTTTAAACAAATTTTTTAAATTAACTTACATCATTCCGCCCATTCCAGGCATTCCGCCCATTCCAGGTATTCCGCCCATTCCAGGCATTCCGCCCATTCCAGGTGGTCCACCTTCACCCCCTCCAGGTGGACCACCTGCAGATTTTTGGGTAGCAATCACATCATCAATTCTAAGAATCATACATGCAGCTTCAGCAGAAGCAGAAACAATTTGAAGTTTAACTGCAAGGGGTTCAATAATATCACTAGATTTCATATTAGCTATTTTTCCTTTCATAACATCAATTCCAGTCCATTTTTCTCCCTTTTGTTGTTTTGAGCGAAGCAGTGTAAGTGTATCAATTGGATCCATTCCTGCATTTTCAGCTAGGGTTAATGGAATTGATTCTAAAGCATCAGCAAATTTCTCTGCTGCTAATTGTTCTCTTCCTTCTAGAGATTTTGCCCAGTTTCTTAGTTTGGTTGCAGCAAACGTTTC
>JBMYWJ010000002.1:0-27386 GCA_049607285.1 Candidatus Nitrosopumilus sp. | reverse complement strand
CCTTCTTCTTTCATTATTTTAATTACATCAGCAATATCCTCTCTAAGCATAGGTTCACCACCGGTAATTTGCATAGAATTTCCTGGAATTGGTCTTTCTGCTCTTAGAGTTTTCATCATTGATCTAACTTGAGTATGATCTGGTTCGTACATGTAAGCACCTTCAAGGCCTTTCTTTACATAAAAGAAACAATACCAACATGTTAAATCACATCTGTTAGTTACAATCATGTTTGCTAATCCACTATGAGACAAGTGGTTTGAACATAATCCACAATTATTTGGACAAGAACACTTGTCAATCATTACATTTGGAGCATGAGCACCTTTTCCATCCATCCAGTATGTACTAAATTTGTTGTACATCTCGTAAGAGCCAAAATACAATTCCTCACATTCTCCATGAGTTGGACAAACTTTTGACATGAAGACCTTGTTATCTCTCTCAAAAACTTCTGCATCCAAAATCATGTTACAGTCAGGACAAATGCTTTGGGTAAATCTAATGGTGGATTTTTTACCTAAATTTTTAGTCGATTGATTTGATATTTGAATTAAAGCCATACCTACATTGGGCACTTTTCTGAAATAGTATATAATGCATTTCATACTTGCCCCCGTGTGGAATTTAGGATGTAGGTATATCTGATTTAAATACCAAAACTGATCGATTAGATCGCATGAGTATATCTGATAAAACAAGAAAGGCATTAGAGAAAATCGGTCTTACAAGTTATGAAATCAGGACATTTTCATCTCTGCTTAAAGCAGGAGAGTTAACAGCATCAGATCTTAGTCAGAAATCAGGGGTTCCATATTCAAAAATTTATGAGGTGTTAGGAACATTAGAAGATAAAGGTTGGATTGGATCAGATGATTCAAGACCTACAAAATATTTTGCAAAATCACCGTCAACAGGACTTGAAACTACAAAACAAAAGATGGAGAGTGATTTCTCACAAAATCAAAATGTAATCCTAAATGAATTAGTTCCTTTGTACGAAAAAAGTGGAACGAGTGAGAGGCCTGATATTTGGGTACTTTCAGGTGCAATCAACATTGCGGCGAAGATTTTGGAGATGGTAGAAACTTGTAGGAATGAAGTTATGATTGCATTGCCTGAAGCAGGAGAAGAACTAGTCAGACAAGCATTACCAAAACTAAGATCTCTTCATGACAAAGGAGTAAACATTACAATTCTTACATCAGATAAAATGGACAAAGAATCTATCAAAGCAATCAAAAGAGTAGCAATTGTTAAAATAAAGAAAGGTTTGTTTGGTGGAGGTATAATATCAGATAAAAGATATGTTGTAATATTATTGGGCCCAGAGATAGGAGGTACAAATGCCTCAGAAGTAGTTGCAATCTGGGCAGATCATGCAGGATTAGCTGGATTTGCACGTCAATACTTTGAATATTTATTAAAAGATTCAAAGAAGGTGTAAGTATGGATGAACTAAACAATAATGATGAGATTCTATTTGTAGGAACTGCTGAAGCAGAACACGTTGAGATGTATCTAAAGGCAATTTGGCATATTAAGGAGAGAGGAGAAGACGTCAAAATTAGTACGATTGCAAAAATGCTCAATGTTAGACAACCTAGTGTAGTTCAAATGCTCAAGAAGTTAAATAGTAAAAATTTGGTGACTTACAATAAAGCAGGAGTAAGATTAACAGAAGAAGGAGAAGACATTGGAGCAAGTATGATGAGAAACAGTAGACTATTAGAAGTTCTCATGGATAGTGCATTAAAAGTAGAAATTGATGAAGAAATGGTATGTGGAATTGAACATCATATGAACAAACAATTTACAGATGCTCTATGTACAATGTTAAAGCATCCAAGAAAGTGTCCACATGATCATAAAATTCCAATAGGCGAATGTTGTAAAGCCGATTAAGCAAAATTACATCCCAAAAGATATATCATCTTAGGGATAGTATTCACGCATATGGCATGTTTTTGTGGATGTGAAACATATGAGAAAAATGAAGATGGGTTCAAGATTGCATGTACAAAGTGTGGACATGGACCTCAGAATCATGATGAAGTATTCAGAGAGGCTGCAAGAAAAAATGAATCACAAAGTCAGAAACGAGATGCAGATTTTGGATAGAAAATTATTCACCAATTATTTTAATTAAGATTCTTTTTGGTCTTTTTCCATCAAATTCTCCATAAAAAATTTGTTCCCATGGACCAAAATCTAATTCGCCATTAGTAATAGCTACTACAACTTCTCTTCCCATTATTTGTCGTTTTAAATGAGCATCTGCATTATCCTCACCTGTTTTGTTATGATCATATTGTTCAATCGGTTCATGAGGTGCTAAATCTTCTAACCATTTTTCATAATCTTGGTGTAATCCACTTTCATTATCGTTAATGAAAACACTAGCAGTGATATGCATAGCGTTTACAAGACAAAGTCCTTCGCGTACTTTACTTTTTGTAACTAGTTTCGTAATATCAGGAGTAATGTTAACAAAAGCTCTACGTGTTTTTGTGTTAAATGTAAGATGTTCAGTTAGATAATGCATATTTTTTAGAAATGAATCATATATTATAATCCTAAGGCAGGCTCAGAACTCAAGATCCTCATCATCAGTCAAAGGGATATGTTCATCACTGCCCGCAAATCAGATTGTAGGCAGATTCCTATTGAGTCTTTCAAGAAGCTTGATAAATGGCCAATAGTTCAATCTTTCAAAATGGTTACAATTGATACTCCATCTTCATTAGAGAGTTTTAGAAGGTTCATCATTTCAAGCACTTGCAAATCTTATGCACCAAGAAGTTATTTGGATGATTTTGAAGTATTTGCAGAAAGAGAGGAGAATTTAGGATCAATTTATGTAGAAGCAGCAGATAAAGTAACGCTAAAAAAAATTAGAGACATTACATTTGTTAACGCGCGAGATGTTCTTGGGATAATTTACAATTCAAAGAGTGGAAATACATCTCTAAAATGGCGTCAACTAAGGAGAAATAATGGTAAAGTTAGTGGAGAAGCTTCTGCAAACTCTCTTACAAATTTAGCCGAGTCAGGAGTTCTCACTCTAGATTGGGTTGAAACTTATTTGAAGAAAAAATCTGAAGCAAAGAAGACTGACGAAGTAACAAGCTAAATTCTTCTTTGTGAAAAATAAAATTAATTATGATTACAAAGATTATAGACGAAAACGCAATTTCTGTCATACCAGAAGATTCTGACGATCTTTTAAACCTACGTCGTGTAATTAAAGAAAATGATAGAGTGATTGGAGATACAACAAGAGTTCTTAAACAAAACAAAGATTATGCAAGACCAGATAAAGGTGAAAGAGTAAAAGTAAGAATTGCTTTAGTAGTAGAAAAGATATCACTTGATGGAGTTTTAGACAGATTACGAATAGGTGGAACAATTTCTGAATCAAGTAATGAATCAGTACCACATGGATCACATCATTCATTTATTTTAAAAATTAATGATGGAATAACAATTTCAAAGAAAAAATGGTTACAAGTTGAAAAAAATCTTTTAGAATCAAGTAATAATCAAAATGGTTTTGTATTAATTGCAATTGACACCAGCGATTGTGGAATAGCAAGATTAAGAGGGACACATCTAGATTTTATTCCCAATATCTATTCGGATTCTAGTGGAAAGAGATACAAAACCAATTTTAATATTGGTAGATTTTTTGATCAAATACAGCAAGCTTTGTTAACAATACTAAAGAAAGGAGATAGCATAATTATTTTTGGTCCTGGTGAAACTAAAAAAAGATTTACTAATTTTATTCAAAAATCTCCAAACTTACAAAAATATAAAATTCAGGTTGTTGAAGGAATTGATTCGGGAGGAGAAGATGGGATTTACATATTTACTAAATCTCAAACTATGAAAGAAATTATGTCAGACAGTAAGCTTGCTAAAGCATCGTTGGTTATTGATGAAGTAATGCTTCTTGCAAATAAGAAGAGTAAAAAGTTCACTATGGGATTAGATGAAACATTCAATGCAAATCAAGTGGGGGCAGTTGAATCTCTTGTATTTTCAGATAAAGCAATTCAAGAAAATGATGAGCAGAAAATAATTGACTTTCTAAATGATCTTGAAAATAAAGGGGTAAAAATTTACAGCGTTGATTCCTCTACAGATATTGGATTAAGAGTTACAGGTTTGGGTGGAATGGTATCATTATTACGCTACGCAATTGAGGCTTAATTTGTAGAATCTATTAACCAACTAAGGTATAATTTGTTAAGAGATACGACATCTATTTCTGCTATTTCTGGTATATCATACGGATGAGTTTCTTTAATTTTTTGTTTCAATAATTTTTTGTTTTTTGATATAGTTTTGAATATAGCAAGATATTCAGATGTATTTTCCACTTTTCCATTCCAAGAATAAATTGAAGAAATTTTTGAAATATTAACACATGCAATTATTTTATTTTTTAAAAATTCATTGGCAATTTTGGTAATCAATTTTTTGTTGGGATAAGTTGAGATTATCATTACTGGTTTCATAGTAACCGATAAATGTACGTACTTTAAAAAAATTAATAATTAATTTGGCTTTTGATTTTAATACATACTTGCCAGCAGTATACATGCTAATTGCTTGGGGAATTATTTTAGTAGTGGCGAAAGGATTAAAATTAGAAAATCATGGTTTCAGTTTGACAGCATATAGTTTAACATATAGAAATGAACAAGTTCAGGCTATTCTAACGAGAATTCTAAGTAGAACAAAACGGGCAACGAGAGTTTTTGCAGATGTAAGTGTAATTGGAGGATTTTTAATGATGGGATTTGTATTTTGGTTTCTAATAACAAATATTCCAAAATTATTTTTTACACCAGAAGAGGCAAGTCAAGTATTGCCATTAATTCCTGGAGTAACTTTAGTATCAGCTGAACCTCTTGTGTTTTTTTTATTATCTATACCAATAGTACTGGTTATGCATGAAGGCGCACATGGAATTGTAGCTACATTAGAAAAGATCAAGATCAAAACAGGAGGATTTGCAATTTTGATTGCGCTTTTTGCAGGATTTGTGGAACCAGATGAAGAAGAGTTTAACAAGGCAAAAAAGATTTCAAAATTAAGAGTTATTGGAGCAGGAGCTACAGCAAATGTTCTTTTTTCATTTGTTTTAGCTGTTATCTTATTAACAAATCCAGTATTTGCGTTAGTGTTATCAGATCCACTTTTTGCTTCAATTCTACCCGAGTGGTTTATCGAAACATTTTATGAATTACCTGAAGAATTATCTGAAGGAGTTTTGGTACTATCAATAATAGAAAATTCTGGAGCCGAAAGAGCAGGAATACAACCAATGGATATTATTACATCCATTAATGGTATACCGATAGTAGCTCCAGGTAATTTTCCCATTTTAAATCCAGGTGAAACAGCAAATGTTAAGGTACTTAGAGATACACAATTGTTAGAATTTGATGTGGAAATTATTTCAGCACCAGATAATTCTGAAAGAGGATTGATAGGCATTATGAGAGACAATGGAACAGGTTACAAACCCGTAATGAATTTCATTGAATGGAATAACCCATATGTTTCGATGTTTTTGGTATGGCTCTGGATGATCTCATTTTTTATTGGTATTATCAATATGCTTCCTTTACCTATTTTAGATGGAGGTAAATTTGTTCATACTCTCATTGATAAAAAAATATCAGAAAAATCAGTAAATTCAGTAATGATAGGAATTTATGCAATAGCATTTGTTCTACTGGCACTAAACATTGGTCTAACAGTAAGTAGTGGAGTATTTCAGATTTAATTATTAATATAAAGAATCATTAATGTAAAAAAACTTGTAAAGATATGGATTGTGATAGATGTAAAAACAAAGCAGTCTATACTAGAAAATATTCTGGTGAAAAGCTATGTTCAAAATGTTTCTCAAATTCAATTATGAGAAAAACCGCTAAAACTATTTCAAAACATAATATGATTCAAAATGATGAATTAGTTGCAATTGCTGTTTCTGGAGGAAAAGATTCCTTAGCATTGCTAAATATTATTCACAAGATGTCATTATCACATAATTTCAGAATAAAAGTGATCACAATTGATGAAGGCATTCCTGGATATAGGAATGAAGCTTTAGAAATTGTTGACAATTTTTGTAAAAAACTAAATGTTGAATTCAAAGTTTATTCGTATAAAGATCTGTTTGAAATTACTCTTGATGAGGCTTTAGAATTGAGAGAAAATGAAAAAACTTCTTCATGTTCAATTTGTGGTACATTACGAAGACGTGCAATAGATTTTGCAGCAAAAGATATTGGAGCAGATGTAATTGCAACAGGACACAATCTAGATGACATGTTGCAAACTTTTGTGATTAATATGCTCTCAGGAGATACAAAGAAAATTGGTTGGATGAATCCTGATACCTCTTCAAATTCATTGAGAAAAATAAAACCGTTTTGCGAGATTTATGAATCTGAAATAGTGTTTTATGCATTTACAAATGACATTCCATTTCAATCAGAACCTTGTCCACACATGAATGAAGGAATTAGAACAGAAATTCGTGAATTTCTAAATTCATTGGAAAACCAACACAGTGGAATAAAAAATAATTTGTATCAATCAATTCTCAAAGTGTCTCATTTTGTAAAAAATTCTAATTCAAAACAAAAAATAAATTGTGAAAAATGTGGCAATGAATGCACAGGAAATGTATGCTCTGTATGTAATATGGTTTTAAAATTAAAGGAAAACCAAACCTAATGCAAATATAACATACTTTGTTTAAGAAAATTGGTAGTAGGTAGGATCGGGGTGCTAGCCGTGCCCCATTCTGAAACCGGCTATATGCAGAGATCAGTAACTGTTGGGTAAATCTCTAGACGAGTAATTCCCACTTGACGTGCGGAAATGAAATCACGCCGAGGCGGGTGGTTGCAGATCTAGAATTATCCGAAGGGATAACTTCTAAGACCGAACCATTGAAAGGGATGAGGTCCGGGAGGGAACAGTCCTAAGGTGGAGCATCCACGCTTCCTCGTCAACGTGGCGGATCTTGTATGCCTTGAAATGGGGCTATTCGTCTAGACTGGAACCAACAGATCTACTACCTTTATAATCAAAATCAATCCTGCAAAACTATGGATGGAATAGTCTCATTTGGAAATAAGAGAAATTTTAATGATTTTAAAAAACAGATTCCAGATACAGTCTTGCCACTTTTTAATTTAATTAGGGAATTTTGTTTTTCGTTGGGAGATAATGTAATAGAGGATGTTAGAATGCACAGAGTGGTTTTTTGTAAATCAATGACTTTTAGATGGTTTGCTGATGTTGAACCAGAGAAAGAAGGAATAGTAATTAAAATACAAAAAGATCGCAAAGAAGAAATTCAGATCATCCGGATCACAAGAGATCAAGAAGTTTCAGAGTTTAGTAAACTGATTAAAGAAGCTTTTGAGGAAATTCATTAATACAAAACATCAAATTTTGAAAATTCTCCTGTATATTTCTCATTACGTATTTCTACATCTTCAACTCTAGCATTTGCAGGTCCTCCATGAGCCCATTCAATAAGTCGATCAATTTTTTCATCATCACCCTCTAAAACAGCCTCTACACGACCATCCTTAAGATTTTTAACCCATCCAACAACATGATTTTTTTTTGCCATTACTTTTAATGTCTGACGAAAAAAAACACCTTGTACTTTACCGGTTACAAAAATTTTTATTCGTTGATTTGACATTCAAATTATATTTCTAGAAGTTATTAATCAATTTTAGGTTTACATATAGAAACAAGTTACTTTCTTTCTTTAATCCGAGCTCTACCAGTCTTGCGAGCAGCAATGCTACCAACCTTTGCACCAGGAGGAGCATCCCTTGAAACAGTTGAGCTTTGTCCAACATGCTGATGACGACCACCTCCATGTGGATGAACGTATGCTGCTTGAGCAACACCTCTAACAATTGGATATTTCTTTCCTTTAGCTTTGAAGTTTCTCCATTTACCTCCTGCACTCATAAATGGTCTTTCGCTTGCACCTCCTCCAGCAAGAGTACCTATCATAGCTCTGTTTTTTGGATTTAAAGTTGTAAATTTTCCTGAGGGTAGTTTAACAGTAACACCCTCATCACCATGTGAAAAAACAGTAGCATCGGTGCCTGCAGATTTAACTATTGCACCACCGTCACCAAAATGTTTTTCAATATTACATACAATAGTTCCATCAGGAATATTTTGAACACTAATTACATTCCCTTTTTCAATTTTTGATTTTAGTCCAAAGTGTAAAGTTGCACCTACTTTTGTTCCCAATACTGCTGGAACAAAAGATACGGATCCATCCTCAAATCGAACTTTAGCTAGTGGTGCTTCTCGGCCACGTTCGTGAACAAGATCAATAATCTCTCCTTCATGTTGTTCTGATAATGGAAAACGAGGATAATTTGCCTTAGAACCTACCTTTCCAGTAGATGTAGATCTAAACTGAAATCCTCCACGGCCACGTCTCCTAACTAATGGTCTCTTACCCAAGTTGATCGTTTCCTACGCACAGAGAATTTTAAGCTTGTGATTATTTCTCATTTTTTTCAGGTAATTACCACAAAGGTATAAAAATTAGAGATGGGGCTTTTCTGTATGAGTCAAAATGCTCTTTCTCTCAAGGTTCTTGAAGCATATACAAGAGATGTTGGGAGAGGAGTAGCAAGGATCGATTATGATTCTATGGATACACTAAATGCCTCAACTGGGGATGTCATAGAAATTAAAGGTAAAAGAAGAACAGTTGCAAAATGTCTACCACTTTACCCATCTGATGAAGGGAAAGGAATAATCAGAATTGATGGACTTGGTAGAAATAATTCAGGGATTGCAATTGGAGATACAATTTCGGTTAGAAAAATAAAGGCCATTGCTGCAGAAAAAATAGTAGTTGCACCACTTGAAGCAATTCCTCCTATTGATGAGAGATATCTTGCAGATGCATTAGAAAGCGTTCCTTTGATTAAAGGAGACAATGTTATGGTTCCATATTTTGGTGGAAGGTTAACCTTTCAAGTTATAGGTGTAACACCTGCTGCTGATGCGGTTTTAGTTACTCAAAAGACTATTTTTCACATTGCAGAGAAAGGAGAAACATTACGTGGAGTTCCACAAGTTACCTATGAAGACATAGGTGGACTAACAGATGAAATTAAAAAAGTCAGAGAGATGATTGAACTTCCATTAAGACATCCAGAAATTTTTGAAAAGTTAGGAATAGAGGCACCAAAAGGTGTATTATTGTATGGACCTCCAGGAACTGGTAAAACATTACTGGCAAAGGCGGTTGCAAATGAAAGTAATGCACACTTTATCAGTATTTCAGGTCCAGAAATCATGAGTAAATTTTATGGAGAAAGTGAAGCAAGGTTAAGAGAGATTTTCAAAGAAGCAAGAGAGAAATCCCCGTCAATAATCTTTGTCGATGAAATAGACTCAATTGCACCTAAAAGAGAGGAAGTAACCGGAGAAGTAGAAAGAAGAGTAGTCTCCCAGATGTTATCACTAATGGATGGATTAGAGGCAAGAGGAAAAGTAATTGTGATTTCTGCAACAAATAGACCAAATGCAATTGATCCTGCACTCAGAAGACCAGGTAGATTTGATAGAGAAATAGAAATTAAAGTTCCAGACAAAAAAGGAAGAAAAGACATTCTTGCTATTCATAGTAGAAATATGCCACTATCAGACGATGTAAATATAGATAAAATATCATCGGTTAGTCATGGTTATGTTGGTGCAGATTTAGAATATCTGTGTAAAGAAGCTGCCATGAAATGCTTGAGAAGATTACTACCCATACTCAATTTAGAAGAAGAAAAAATACCTCCTGAAACACTTGATAAATTAATTGTAAACCACGAAGATTTTCAAAAAGCTTTGATCGAAGTTACGCCATCTGGAATGAGAGAAGTCTTCATTGAAAATCCCGATGTAAAGTGGGATGACGTTGGAGGTTTAGAAGATGTAAAACGAGAATTACAAGAAGCTGTTGAATGGCCAATGAAATACCCAGGACTTTATGATAAGTTAGGACATAACATGCCAAGAGGAATATTACTTCATGGTCCAAGCGGTACAGGGAAAACATTACTGGCAAAGGCGGTTGCTACACAGAGCGAGGCAAATTTTGTTTCAGTGAGAGGTCCTGAACTTTTATCAAAATGGGTAGGTGAATCAGAAAGAGGAATAAGAGAAATTTTCAAAAGAGCACGTCAATCTGCACCATGTGTAGTATTCTTTGACGAGATTGATTCTATTGCACCGATTAGAGGAGCAGGAGGAGAAACTGCAGTTACCGAAAGAGTTGTGAGTCAATTACTTACAGAATTAGATGGAATGGAAAATATGCATGGTGTTATAGTTTTAGCTGCAACAAACAGAGCAGACATGATTGATCCAGCATTATTAAGACCAGGTAGATTTGATAAAATTATTCAAATTCCACTTCCAGATAAAGAAAGTAGAAAGAGTATCTTAAAGATTAATGCTGAAAAAATACCAACAATTACTGAAGGAGATAATCCTCAACATGTGGACTTTGATAAGCTTGCTGAAATAACCGACGGGCTTAGTGGGGCAGACACGGCATCAATAGCAAACACAGCAGTATCTTTGGTAATTCATGAATTCTTAGACTCACATCCAGATGTCAAAGATATTGAGAAAAATAGTATTGATGCAAAAGTAACCATGAAACATTTTGAAGAAGCAGTAAAGAAAGTTAGAGAACAAAAGGACCTTAAGTTAGGTGAAAAGTTAGTAGCATCATATTACAGGTAGTTTTAATAAAATAACAAATCTAATCCTCATAAATGTCAGAACATAGAGGGTACAAAGGGACTTCTTTAGAATTTCTGAAGAGGAACCAGGTTTCAGTAGGAAGTTTGGTTAAGATTCATGCAGGTATGACTTATTCCGGAATTATTATGCCACGCTATGAACATAGTGATAATGAACATATTGTTTTGAAATTAAAGAATGGTTACAATATTGGATTAGAAGTTGAAAAAATTGAAAAAATTGAAAAAGAAACGATCTCTGAAAAAATTGTTGAAAAGAAGAAACGATCTGAAAAAATTGAAGGGTTACCAAAAATTCTTTTGTTATCAACTGGTGGAACAATTGCAAGTAGGGTTGATTATAGAACAGGAGCAGTTACACCAATATTAACGGCAGAGGAATTGAATTCGTCTGTTCCAGAACTTGCAAAAATTGCAAGTATAGATACAGAAGTTTTATTTTCAGAATATTCTGAAAATATAATGCCAGAACATTGGTTACAAATTGCTCATAAGATCAATGAATATTCAAAATTAGATTACATTGGAATAATAGTTGCACATGGTACAGATACAATGCATTATACATCATCTTTTCTTTCATTTGCACTTGCGGGATTTCCAATCCCGATTGTATTAGTAGGATCACAAAGATCATCGGATCGTGCTTCATCAGATGCGGCGCTAAATTTAATCGGCGCGACTAAGTTTATCAGAGAATGTAAGACTAAAGGTGTCTATATTGCTATGCATCAAGATGAAAATGATAGTGCAATTGTATGTCATGTTGGAACAAGAGTAAGAAAAAATCACACAAGTAAAAGAGGTGCATTTCAAACAATTGGAGACAATCCAGCTTTCATAATTACAAGAGAACAAATTCAAAAAAATATTTCTCAAGATTTCTTCAAAGTAAAACAGTTTCAACCACAGATTAATCTAGAACCAAAAGTCGCTTTAGTAAAATACTATCCGGGATTTGATCCAAATTTTTTAGATCGAATTATTGAAACAGATTATAGAGGAATAATTTTTGAAGGAACAGGATTAGGACATGTTGGAAAGACGCTGTATCAGGGTATAAAAAAAGCACATGAAAAGGGAATTTTTCTAGGTATGACATCTCAATGTATTGATGGAAGAGTCCGGATGACAGTGTATGAGAGCGGTCGTGATCTACTTGAGTTAGGTGTAATCCCATTAGAAAATATGATTCCAGAAGTAGCTTTAGTAAAGACAATGTGGGTTATGGGTAATTACCACAATAATGAAGATGTAAAGAAAATTATGCTTGAAAATATTGCATCAGAGTTATCATATTAAGGGTGAGATGAGTGTTGGAATTTTCAATACAAGATGTAGGATTAAAGGTGGGGTTAGAAATTCATCAACAATTAGCTACCAACAAAAAGTTATTTTGTAATTGCACACCAATAGAATGTGATGAATATCCTATAAAATTCCTTAGAAAACTACGAGTAGTAAAAAGTGAACTAGGAGAATATGATCCTGCAGCATTATTTGAAAGATCTAAATCAAAAATAATAACATATTATGCAAATCCTGAAAACAGTTGTTTAGTTGAGCAAGATGAAGAACCCCCCCATAATTTAGATAAAAATGCTAAGGAACTTGTTTTTGTAATTGCATCATCACTTAATTCAAAAATTTTCAGTGAGATTTATCCAATGAGAAAGACGGTAATTGATGGTTCAAACACTACAGGATTTCAAAGAACTATGTTGATTTCACAAGGAGGACATATTGAAGTGGAAGGAGAGAAAATAGGTGTTCAGTCAATTTGTCTGGAAGAAGATGCAGCAAAACTTTTGGGAGATAAAGAAAATATTAGAAAATATAGTTTAGATAGACTTGGTATTCCACTTGTAGAAATTGCATTAGATCCTGTGGAAGGGGATGCAAAGAAAATTAAAAAAATTGCTTTTGCTTTAGGAAGATTGCTACGCAGTACAAAAAAGGTAACTAGAGGAATTGGATCAATTAGACAAGATGTTAATGTTTCAGTCAAAGATGGTGGAGCGGTAGTTGAAGTAAAAGGAGTTCAACAATTAGATCAATTAGAAAAAATAGTGGAATTTGAGGCCAAAAGACAATATGGATTAGTGAAGATTGCTGAACAATTAAAAAAGAGGGATTTTAAAGGAATTACAGAAGTTTTTGACATTACTGAAAATTGGAAAAATTGTAAATCTAAGATTATTGAAAAATCACTAAAAGATAATTCAATAATAAAAGCAATAAAAATTAAGGATTTTTCTGGAATGTTTGGATATTCACCGTATGAAGGAATCAGATTAGGAAAAGAGATAGGACAATTGGTAAAATTTTATGGCATAGGAGGTGTTTTTCATTCAGATGAATTACCAAACTATGGAATTGAAGATAAGGATGTTAAAGTTGTAAAAGAGATTTTAAAAATAAATGAAAATGATGCATTTTTAGTAATTGCGGCTCCCTCATCAAAAATTCAATTTGCAATTGATTCAATAATAAGTAGATTAGAAGAGGCAAAAAATGGTGTCCCACCAGAAACTAGGTTAGCAACACAAACAGGAGAAACAGTGTTTCTGAGACCAAGGCCAGGTGCATCTAGAATGTATCCAGAAACAGATGTTACACCTATTTTGGTTACAAGTAAAGAAATTATAAATGCTAAAAAAAATATTCCAAAATCATGGGACGAATCCATTTTAGAATTGCAGAAAAGATATGGATTAAATTATCAGTTATCCGAACAAATTTTTGATTCACGATATCTTGAATTATTTGAAGATATAACTAAAACAACTAAGATTAATCCTACATTTGTTGTGTCAATTCTTTGTTCTTCAATAATTAATTTGGAGAGAAGTGGTCTCAGATCAAAATTATTAAAAAATACGGAAATTATAAAATCATTCCAATTATTAGAAAAAGGAGAAATTACTAAAGAATCAATTGAGATAATTTTTAAAAATATTATGGCAGGAAAGGCGAAAACTATTGAAGAGGCTATAAAAAATACTCAAATTGAGACTATAAACGAATCAGACTTAGGAAGAATTATAGAAGAAATTGTTGAAATAAATTATGACATAGTTAAAAACCAAAAAGAAAGAGCAGTTGGACCATTAATGGGAATTGCTATGAAGGAATTACGAGGGAAAGCGTCAGGTGAAAAGATAAACAGTTTTCTTGTAAAAAGTATTAAGAAGAAGTTAGAAATAATTTAATTAAAATTTATGCGGGAGATGGGATTTGAACCCATGAACTCCTAAAAGATAAGGATCTGAACCTTACGCCTTTGACCAGGCTGGGCGACTCCCGCATTCTAAATTTTTGAAATAGAGAATAAGTTTCTTTATTATAATGTAAAATGATTACGTCAATTGAAATAGTGAAAATGGAATTTAAGGAAATTTATTGTATAAATTGTAAAAAAATATTGGGACGTTACAATATTAAATTCTATAACGAAGATAAAATAGACGAGTTGTTGAAAACAACACATTCATCTCACATAAGAAATGGACATCAAGTAAATATTAGAAAATTCATAAAAGAATAATTTATTTTATTTGTTCAATTACTTCGGAAAGATTTGAAATCCTTTTGATTTTAATTTCAGAAATATGCCGATTCCATGGTTGTGAATATAAAACTATATTCTTACCATTTTGGAGAAATTTTAATGCATTTAATGGCGAATCGTCAATAAACATGTCATATTCTAAATCAGCCTTCATGGGTCCATCAATAACTGACACATAATTATCATATGAAATATGGTGATGATTTAACCAATTTTTTACAAAAGAATCAGTTGAAGATTCTCTTGCAGTAACAATATCAAGTTGGCCTATCTTTGAGAGTGTTTTAGTTACAGATGACAAATTTTTTTCAGTGGTAGGAATAGAAAGCCAATTTTTCCAACATAAACTCAATTCATGATAAAAATCATATCTATTGATTTGAAAATTCTTCCAAAAATACCAACTAGTGATATCAGATTTGGAAATTTTTTGTCTGATTGAATTATTATGATTTAACCATGATTGTATTACATCAGCAAGTACACCATCAACATCTAATGCAATTTTCATTTTTATCTTTCAATCGCTGTTTTTCTGAAATTCATCCAAAAGTTGTTTTTGACGTTTATTGAGTTTCTTTGGAACAATAACTACAACTCGAACATATTGATCACCACGACCTCGAGAATTAATATGGTTGACTCCTTTTCCTCTTAATTTAATTATTGTATTTGGTTGACTACCTGAATCAACTTTGATTTTTTCTGTACCCTCTAAGGTTGGAACAATAACTTCACAACCTAATGCTGCATCAACCATTGAGATATTTTGATCATAGAAAATATCTTTCCCATCTCTTTTGAATTGAGGATGAGATTGGACTCGAACTCTAACAATTAAATCGCCATTAGATCCATCAGATACCTCATCTCCTTCTCCAGGAACATTGTAATCACCTGAATCAATTCCAGGTGGAATTTCAAAAGTAACTTTTTTGTGACCTTTTTTCTTTCCTTGTCCCTTGCATTCATTACATGGAGTTTCAATAATTGAACCTTGTCCTCTACAGGCAGAACATGGGGCAGCTGTTACAAATGAAGCAAATCCCATATTACGGCTTTGTCTTACCTGCCCTTGACCATTACATGTATCACAGGTTCTTTTACTAGTACCAGGTTTACAACCAGTGCCTTGACACGTATCGCATTGAATCTGTTTCTGCAAATCAATTTCCATTTTTTTTCCATGTAGCACATCCTCTAATGTTACTGAGGTTTCAAATAGAATATCAGATCCTCTCTGTTGATTAAAACTGAATCCGCTACCTCCGCCACGACCAAAAATGGATTCAAAAATAGAGTCGAATCCGCTACCTCCGCCACGACCAAAAATATCACTAAAATCTCCACGTGCACCTTGAAAAATATCATCACTAGAGTATCTACCATCTACGCCTGCATGACCATGTTGATCATAGACCTGTCTTTTTTCATTATCTGACAGAACAGCATATGCCTCAGAGATTTCCTTGAAATGTTCATCAGCTTCTGAAGATTTGTTACGGTCTGGATGGAATTTTAACGCTAATTTTCTGTATTGTTTTTTTATTTCGTCAATAGAAGAAGTTTTAGAAACACCCAGAACTTCATAATAATCACGTTTTGCAGTCATGAATCATTCCTTAACTTTAATTGCTGTATAAATGATTGAGTTTGAAAAATTAATTAGTTTTTGTTTCATCTGTTGATGATGATTCAGTTGTTTGCTCATTAGTACTATTCCCTTGTTGGCCTTCAGATCCTGGTGGAGGTGTTGCATTTTTGTATAGTTCTGTAGTAACTTCATTAACTATTGATTGTAGCGTTTCAAGTTTAGGTTTTAGTTCGATCGGTTCCTTATCTAAAGTCTCTTTAACTTCTTTTACAGCGTCAGTAATTTTAATTCCTTGTTCTTGAGAAATTTTATCCTTAAGGTCATGATTGACTAATTTTTCTGTAGTGTAAATATAACTCTCTGCTTCATTCCTAAGATCAATTTTTTCTTTTTTCTTCTTGTCTTCATCGGAGAATTTTTCTGCATCTTCCTTTAATTTTTCTATTTCATCTTTTGATAATTTTGACGTTGATTCAATGGTTATTTTAGCTTCCTTTTGTGTACCTAGATCTTTTGCTGTAACATTAATAATTCCATTTGCATCAATATCAAATTTTACTTCAATTTGAGGAATTCCTCTGGGTGCAGGAGGTAAATCAGTAAGATTAAAGCTTCCCAATGAAACATTGTCAGTTGCCATTGGTCGTTCTCCTTGAACTACATGAATGGTTACAGCTGTTTGATTATCAGCGGCAGTGGTGAAAACTTTACCCTTTGAAGTTGGAATTGTAGTATTCCTTTCAATTAATGGTTCTCGAACTCCACCCAAAGTTTCAATTCCTAATGTTAAAGGAGTAACATCTAGTAAAACAATATCACTGGTTACATCTCCAGCAATTATTCCTGCCTGAATTGCAGCTCCCATGGCTACTGCTTCCATTGGATCTACACCTGACTCAGATTCTTGACCAACAACTTCACTAACAAATTTTCTTACAAGTGGAATTCTTGTTGGTCCACCAACCATGACAATTTTACTGATATCAGAATTTGATAGTTTCGCATCTTCAAGTGCTTTTGTTATGGAAGGCTTACATTTTTCTACGATTGGCCCAATTAACTCATCCAATTTTGCTCTAGTTATTCGCAGTTCAAGATTTTTAGCACCTGTTGATGAATCATGTGCAATAAAAGGAAGATTAATGTCTGTTTCCATAACTGTTGATAATTCAATTTTAGCTTTTTCAGAAGCTTCTCGAATTCTTGTCATCGCTGTGGTATCTTGAGAAAGATCAAGACCTTCTTTTTTCTTGAACTCATCAACGATGTAATCAATTAGAACTTTATCCATATCGGTACCACCTAATTGAGTATCACCAGATGTACTAAGTACTTCAAACACACCTCCTCCCATTTCCATAATAGTAACATCTAATGTACCACCACCAAAATCAAAAACAAGAATTTTCATGTCTTCTTTGGCTTTATCTAATCCAAATGCCAAAGATGCTGCAGTTGGTTCATTAATAATTCTGACAACGTCAAGTCCAGCAATTGTTCCAGCATCTTTAGTAGCCTGACGTTGATTATCATCAAAATATGCAGGAACTGTAATTACTGCCTTCTCTACAGGTTCGCCAACAAAGGCTTCAGCATCTTTTTTGATTTTTTGAAGAATAAATGCAGAAATTTGTTGAGGTTTGTATTCCTTGTCTTGAATTTTAAAAGCATATTCTGAACCCATTTTTCTTTTAGCTGCGACAATAGTGTTGTCAGGATTTGTTACGGCTTGTCTTCGTGCAGGTTCACCAACTAAAAGATCACCTTCTTTAGTAAATGCTACAACAGATGGAAATGCTTTTCCACCCACAGTAGCACCTTCTGCAGCAGGAATAATGGTTGGTTTTCCACCCATGACCACTGCAGCAGCAGAGTTACTTGTTCCTAAATCAATTCCTATAACTTTAGCCATATTTTATCATCCTTTTTTTGAAATTTCTACCAATGTTGGTCTTATAATCCTCTCATGAGAAATATATCCTTTCCTGATCTCTTTTGTAATTGTGTTATCATCTAAATCAGGATCAGAAATAGTGGAAATAGCTTCATGAAAATTTGGATCAAAAATTTCACCTAATGCATCAATAGGAATAACATGATATTTTTTCAATAATGAATCCATATTTTTCAATATAGAATCTAGGCCATCAGTGTTAACATCAATTTCAGAAAAAACTTGTTTGGCCCTAACAAAATCATCATATATTTTTAAAAAATCTAATACAAATTCGTCAATTTTGGAGTTTATGCCATTTTGTATATCAGATTGTGTTTTTCTGTTAAGATTCTGATAGTCTGCCAACACATGTTTTAATTTATCTTCATATTCAGTTACTTTTTGTTTTTCTAGATCCAGTAATTTAGATAATTCTTCAATATCAGGTTGCGAAGTTTTTGAACTTTTAGAATCATCAATTTCTAGTTGGTTTTCAGATAATACATTAACAGGAATTTCATCGGAATTAAATTCACTTGACAATTTATACAGAATAATAAATTAGCTAATTTATACTCTTATTGAATTGTTTCACATATAGGATTGGTTTTGACTATAATTAGATCAGAATCTGGTTTGGTTTTCTCAATATTATCAAAATCAGATTTTGAACATGTTACTACTATAGTTGTTTTGTCACTGTGAAAAATATCAAAATTTGGATCTTCATAAGCTTCAACATCACCTATATAATCACGTAGTCTAGAAGTTAGGTTTTGAAGCATTTCAATTTTATCTCCACGCATAGCATGTTGATCAAGAGTCCAGGATAATGCAATTTTTGTTCTACTTGCTTTGAGGTCGTTTTTCTTTAGGGTTGCACGAATCTCATCAATTAATCGTTTAATGTAACCATCAATTCCTTTTACACTTCCATTAATTAGATACATGAGAGTGTTTGTTCCCTCAAATGAAGAACCTAAGGACTTTAAATCAAATAATCCACTAACCATATCATCAAGAAATATTTCCTGAAAATCATCTGATGATAAATCATTTTTTGTTATTTCGTCTTGGGCATATTTACATACCTCTAGAATACTACACAAACTCGAAAATCTAGATAATATTTCAATAGCATGAAAATGTTCTGATGATGATATAGCAACAAATTTTTTTTCTTTTTTGCCCTTGATCAACAAATCAGCTAATATTGTATCTTTCTTCCCATTAAATGAGCCAATAATATTTGGTTGATCATTTAGATCCTCTAATGGATAGTAAAAATATGAAATAGATTTGCCAATTTCAAAACCGGTCACATGTTCTAATAAAGAAATATTTTCATTATTACCCCCAAATCCAGTTGGAAGAGTAAAGATGACAGAACTATTTTTCTTCAATGATCCTGCTGCATCTTTAAATTTTGAATGTATTTCAGTTTTAATGTCTTGTCCCGTCTTTCTAATTCTTGGCGTAAAGAATAGATATTGAGCTTTAGAGATAGCCACATCAATTGGCTCCATAGCTAAAAGTGGTTCATCTTCCTTTAGTGAAGAAACATTTGGATATGTTTTGGCTATTTCTGCTTTTAATGAAATTGCTGAAGGGGTTGATTCATCAATAATAGAAACATCTGCTCCGTTAATTGCCATTTGAGATGCAATAGAATATCCTTCTGTACTTAACCCATAAACGACTACTTTTGCTCCCCCCATTACTATTACAGCCACACATTAGACTAAGAAAAACTTATTGAACTTCCAAATTTACGATGATTACTTAAAAATATAGATAGATTTCATACACCAAAACAATTACTATTTCTGAACAAATAATTGAAAAATTGGGAGGAAAATATGACCTTTTATGCACTTCGAAGAATATACCAAAGTTTCAAGCAGGAAAAATATGTAATTTAACTCAATTTTTGTTGGAAAACATGGAGGATAGATGAGAAAAATTAAAAGCTTGAATCAAGTATATCAATAGAATAAAATGTATGACTGAAAAAGGAGGTCTTTTTGCCTGACATTACCGTAAGTTTTTGTTCTCCAGAATATGCAAGAATTTACTTTGGTTTAGGAATAAAATATATTGCATTTTTAGATTCATCACATACTAATGCAGTAACAAGATGAACATTACCTCTAGTTCAAAAATTACTGATTCCCAAAATTGTCTCAAAAAGAATTTTTAAAATATGGGATAAATAAAAACAGCATTGTTTCATATAATGCAATAGATCTGTTATACGGTCAAAAGGAAAATAGATCAAAACAGATCTTTATCATTTAAAGACAACAAAGGAAAAAATATTTTAGTTCGGGTTGTTGAGGAGGAAAAGACATCAAAATCAAATGAAATTATCCAACCATAAAACAAATTACAGAGAAGCATAAGGACAAAAAAATTGTAATTTTAGATAGATATACGAAACATTCAAAATCTTAAGAAAAAATTGGGCAACAAAGTTAAAATTATAAAAATGTCCTTTGATGGAAAACACTTGCTGAATCATACACACAGATATTTTTATAAGATCTGACGGTACAATGACAACAAAATCAGCTTTAATGGGAATTCCAATAATATCATATAATGCAATTCCAAATATAATTAAAAATTTTCTAGTAAGAAAACAACTAATGAAACGTAAAGCAGATCCTAAAAGAATTTCAAGTTAATTAAGAAAAATGTTGAATCAACAAATAACATTAACAAATGAAGAGTCAAAAATGTAGATTAGATAGAAGATCCTATTGAAAAACCATTAGAAGTAATCAAAGAATAATTTCAAAATAATTTATGCAATGGATAAATCTTAATAAAAAGTTCATTAAGGGAACTAGGGTGTTTGATTTAGCAGCCCGGTAGTGTAGCGGTCAAGCATAGGGGCCTTTGGAGCCCTTGACCCCAGTTCGAGTCTGGGCCGGGCTACTATATTTAAAAATTAGAAGATTTGTGTAACACGAATATAACATAGATAAGTTTCCTGAAAAATAACAGGATGACAGATATCATATTAGGAATGGGTGAGGTAGGAAGAACTTTGTTTGACGTACTTAGCGAAAGAAAAATCGATTGTATAGGAATTGATATTGATACCTCAAAATGTGATAACTATTCAGAAAAATCTAGCATCAAAAATCCAGAATTTCTTCATATTTGTATTCCTGGAGAATTACATGAATTTATTGACATTACGATTAACTGGATCAATGAGTTCAAGGGTTTGAAGATGATCATAATTCATTCTACTGTAAAACCTGGCACAACAAAAAAAATTCAAGACAAAACTAAAATTCCAGTTTTATTTTCACCAGTTCGCGGGATACATAAAAGATTTTTAGAAGATATAAAAAAATATACAAAATTCATTGCCGTTGATGAAAAAGAAATAGAAGAGAAAATGAAATTAGAATTGATAAAAAGATTTCAAAAAATAGAATGGATGTCAACTACAAAAACTGCAGAATTAGCAAAAATATTAGTGGATACAACATATTATGGATGGCTAATCAACTATGCACAAATTACAAAAATGATTTGTGTAGATGAAAATATTGATTTTGATGAAATGTGGAAATTTGCTGATGAAATACATGAAAATTTAGGAAATCGACCGAAAATGTATCCAGGTATTATTGGAGGACATTGTGTAATCCCAAATTTAGAATTGATAGAATGTAAACACATAGACATAATAAAAAAAATTAATGAAATGTTCAAAAAATTTAGAAAATAAATTTCTATATATCTAGTTTCGTAAGAAGTTTTGAAGCAATAATAAAAAGTACAGATGCAATAACGACAAGGATTAACATTTCAAGAATAACAAATTCAGTAATATTTCCAAAAATACCTGCACGAATCACATCTACAAGATAAGTCAGGGGATTAAGATAAAATGCAGTACGTAATGGCTCAGGGGCGCTAGCTGCGGGATAAAATGCAGTACTCACGAAGGCAAAGAAAAGAAAAACAGTGTTAATAATTACGTTAAATCCTTCACTAGATTGCAATCGAGTAGAAATAATAGAAGCCAAGGAACCAAATAGTACAGAACCAGTAATAGCACCAAAAATTATCATTGGAATTGTAATAATAGAAGCTTCTACAGATTCAAAGAAAACAGGATATCCAACTAGAGCAATCAATGATGCACTAACAAGTCCAATAATTCCTATTGTACAAATATTGCTAAGAATATAATGAGTTCGAGTAAATGGTCCAGACATTATCTGTTCAAACATTCCATGTCGTCTATCATTCCAAATAATAATTCCAGAAACGAGTGTACTATTCATTATGTTAAATCCGATCATACCTGATGCTAAAAAAGCAGGATAATCAAGATATTTTGTACCAAATGGAACTTCTTGAATCAATGGAGCATATGCAAATCCTGCAACAAAGATATAGATTAAAGGAAAAATAATCTGCCAAATTAAAAATCCAGGATTAAGTGAAATGGTGATATTTCTATTAACGAGTCTAATTATTGGATGTATTTTCTCTCACCATTTTTAAAAAGATATCTTCAAGATTTGTTGGTACTGCAGACAGATCTTCAATTGTAATATTATTATCATTGAGTATCTTAAGTACTTGTAACAATACTAATTCAGATTGTTTCGAATGAATTGTGATATTAGTTCCACTATCAAAATCAATTTTACAATCAGAAATTCTATTTAAGAGAGAAGAAATTTCAGATCGATTTTCTAGTAGATGAATTTTTATTGTTTTTTCTTTTCCAAATTTATTCTTCAAGGCATCTGGAGAATCAACTGTAATTATTTTTCCTTTATCAATTATTGCTATCTTATCGCATAGATATTCAGCTTCAGTAAGAATATGTGTGGTATAGAAAATTGTTAGTCCGGTTTTTACTTTATTTTTTAAATAATCTAATAATTTTCTTCTTGCATTTGGATCTAATCCTACAGTAGGTTCATCTAAAAATAATAAGTCCATATCATGCATAAATTCACGTGCAACTTGGACCCTTCTTCGTTGACCAATTGAAAGATCTTCATTTCTTGTTTTACGAATAGAAGTTAAATCAAAATCTTTCAAAAGTTGCCCCACACGTTTTTTACGTTTATCTTTTGAAACGTTCCACATCATTCCATATTTATCGAGAGATTTTTCTACAGACAGTGTAGGTTCATAACTTGGTTGTTGTAAAACAACCCCAATTTTATGACGAATTTTAAGAGGATTTTTGATTGCATCTATACCTAAAATGGAAATAGAACCGCTTGAAGGAGGGATAAGAGTGGTTAAAATTTTGATGGTAGTAGACTTTCCAGCCCCATTTGGACCTAAGAATCCAAAAACTTGTCCTGATTTTACAGATAACGTGAGATTATCTACAGCATTAAAGGACCCATAGGATTTGGAAATGTGATTAACATCAATACATGACATAGAAAAACTCCATCTTCTTACTAATTTAGGTAGTGAGACAAGATAACATAAATCTTAAAGGATTTGAATTAATTTAGACAAATTTATTGGAAATTTAGAAAGATGAAAATTTAGAAATTGTATAGAAACGGTGATTTGAAAGGTTGATCTAGTTTTGAAGAAGAAAATCTACAGATAAATGAAATTTTTATTAATAGAACAAGTTTACTATCAATAAATTGTCAGAGTTAGAAGATCTTATGAATAAATTACTTGAATTAAAACCAGAATTAACCAAAGAAAGGTTGGAAGAACAGATTAAACTGAAAAAGGAGAAGATCGGGGCAGGATATTTAACCGATCAGGGTGCTCTTTTTTTAATTTCATCAGATTATGGAATCACTTTAACAGAGCCATTAAAAATTGAAATGGAGTTAAAGGATCTTTATGCTGGAGCAAAAGAAATTTCATTAGAAACTAGAGTTTTAAATTTATCACCGGCAAAACAATTTTCAAGAAAAGATGGTTCTCCATTTTATCTTAGAACTATGACAGTATATGATACAAATTCTACAGCAAGCGTAAAGTTGTGGGATGAAAAGGCAAACCTTCCTGGAATTGAAAATCTTAAACCTGGAGATTTAATTAAAATAATTAAGGCATATGTAAAATCAGATCTGGATGGTTCACCAACAATAAACATTGGTTCTGGTTCAAATATTGAAACTGCAGATGCAGAAAGTAAAATTCCCTCGATTGACACCATTACAAAAGATATTAGTGAATTACAAGAGGGACAAAAAGATCTCGTAATTTCAGGAATGATTGACGGAGTAATTAATAAAATGGAATTTACAAATTCTCGTGGTCAGCCAGGAAAAGCCTTAAGAATGAGGCTAAAAGGAAAAGACGGCAATGGGATAAGAGTTGTTCTGTGGGGCAAAGATGAATCGTCTATTCCAAACATGATTGCACAATCAGCCAAAGTACGATTGTTAGGAATTAGAGTCAAATCAGGAAATCAGGGGTTGGAAATTCATGGTAATGACGCTACAATTATTGAAATAGAGGGAGGGAGAGAAGCAGAACCTATCATAACAAGAATACTTTCAATTTCACAAACAGAAAATGGAAAAAATATGATTATAGGAGTTGATAGTCAAAAAAATCTTTACAACATTAATGATTTTTCAGATTCAACTAGTATCTGTGCCGAGGGAGATGTCATAGAGTGTATGCCGTCAAAAGTTTATGGAAATTCCATTACACTTGATGAGAATTCATTTGTAAGAAAACTGGAAGATGATGTAATGATTCCTTCAATTTCTCAGATTAGAACAAAAATTAATGATGTCAAAGTAGATGGAAGTTACTGTATTGAATCTATAATTTTAAAAGTTCCTGAAAGACGTGAGGTTCAAACTAAAACAGGAGAATCGATTGCACTTTCAGAAATGTTCGTTGAAGATGATACAGGTCAGATTTGGGTTAAAGGGTGGAGAAACCAAGCTAGACTTATAGACAAATGTGAGTTGGGAGAAATTGTTTCTATAACTGGACTAAATGCTAAGGCAGGATTAGAAGGTAGAATAGAATTATTTCTTACATCATTTTCTAAAATTAATAAGAAAAATTAAGAGTCCCAAAAACCTCTAGTTACAACATACTGTCTCTCTGCTTCATAAATCTGTTTGAGTAGATGATCCTCATCGACCATATTACGTAGTATTCTAGCTGCAGTGTCAGCACCAACACCATATCCAGATAATACTGTAATAGCAATTTTGCCAAAATTTTCAACCAAAGAAGACACTTTCCAGGCACGAACAAACTTGTGTTTTTCATCTGCAGACAATTTTTTACCTTCGTATTTTTTTCTAATAATTTTGGGTAAATCATAATCAGAATAAAAAGTTGCAGTAATTTGTCTTGTCTTACAATAGGGACAAATCAAAATAGATTTTACTTCACGTGTTTCTACTACACGCTCCCATTTTCCACATCGTGTACAAATTAAACGATGTTTTGTTTTTTCAAGTCTAGTTTTCACAAGATCTAAAATTCCTTTGTCAAGATTTGTAGGAGATGAATAATACTTTGTTGTATGATCCAATATTGGTTCAGCTAATTTTGAGAACTGATCAACTTCTAGCCATTCAACATCAATTTTATGTTCACGAATTTTTGTTAAAATTTTATCAGAATTTACAAGATCATATTTATCATGAAATAATTCACGTAGTGCTTCATGAACAAGTACAGTTTTTGCATATCGTTCATATAAAAATCGTGCAGAATTTCTTTCATAAATTGCTCCACGTCCAACAATTCCAAATTTTTTAGCAACACACCATGTTCTCCAGTTAACATTATGAGTCCCAATTAAAGAAGCACTAACAATAGAATTTAAATCATAATCATCTTTTATAACCTCAAGAAAAAGTTGTTCTGAAATTCGTGATCTAGAAGATAAAACAATCCTATAACCATCTGAACGAGAATCAACTATAGATCCCAATATTGAAGATAACATGGAAGAAAGTAAAGTAGATAATGTGGAGTTAATTTTAGTTCCAAAACATGAATGAATTACAATTGAACCTTGGGATTTGTTTGACTCAATAATGACCTTGTTTTCATTGATAATTTCATTAAATTTTATTTTTTCAATAATTTTATTGGTCAATTCAAGTGAACCATTCTTAACTTTACAACGGAATTTTCCTACTTTCTGCGCTGTTTTGTAATCAATAGGAATATTCTCTCCCTCCCAGTAAGGAACAGTTATTCCTCCACCTCTAAAAGGTTCTACATTTACGCTAAATGATTTCTCATCTACATTCAGTATTCTCCACTGAGAACCTTTTAGGACAAAGATATTTCCTGAATCTCCAAAATCACCTACAAATTTTTGGTCTAGTGAACCAATAATTTTTTTTCCCACACTATCAAAAACTTTGAATTTCAGGATGTCAGGTATTGTAGAAAGATTTTCAAAATAATATTTAAAGGAACGTCCTTTCTTCCAAAAAGTCATTTTTGTTCTATCAAAAAATATCAGATAGTTTGAATCAAGTAATTCTAGAACACTTAACATATCCTCTAATTGTAAATTACGAAATGGGTAAGCTTTAGTTATCAATTCAAAAGACTGATCAATAGATATTTCTCCAATTTGCATTGTCAACCCAACTAAATGATGAGCTAAAACATCAAGAGAACCTTGATGAATCTTTTGTTCTTCAATCGAATCCTCTTTAATACGATCAAGTATAGCTTGAGCTTCAAATTCATCATCAGCGTTATTTGTTATGATCAATCCTCGTGCTGAAGCATCACGATTATGTCTACTTCTACCTATTCTTTGAACAAATTTGGAAACTTGTCTAGGAGAACCATAATGAATCACTAATTCAACTGAACCTATGTCTAACCCTAATTCCAGCGAAGATGTACATACAACAATACCATGTTTGCCTTCCCGTAAAGACATCTCTGTTTCTTCTCTAATTTCTTTAGATAAAGAACCATGATGTAACTCAATTCCTATTGATGATTTTTCTTTTAAAATTGAAGCCAAAAATTCTGCTTCACCTCTAGTATTTGTAAACAAAAGAACTGGAGAATTTAATTCTAATTCTAACACATATTCAAGGATTTTTTCTGCAACATCAGAAATTGTTCCGTTAACATATTTTATTTCTACATCATATTTTCGTACGGATGTATCTCTAATAATCTCACATTTCCGTTTTGTGCCAACTACAAATTTTCCTGCTTCTTCAAAATTTCCAACAGTAGCAGATAATCCTATTTTTGTAAGAGGATATTTTGAATTAAATTCTAATCTTTCAATACTTAAGGAGAGTTGAGATCCTCTTTCACTGGAGAGTAATTCATGTACTTCATCAATTACGATCCATTCTAAATCACTTAATGCAGTAAGCATTTTGACTTGGGTTAAAAGAATAATCAAAGTTTCAGGAGTTGTGATTAGAATATCTGGTGGATTTTCAGTAATCT
>JBMYWJ010000001.1:28803-31643 GCA_049607285.1 Candidatus Nitrosopumilus sp. | reverse complement strand
AATAATCGTGAAAAATTAATTGAGATAGACAGTATTGTGTTTGCTACAAAATTAATAAAAGAAATTCGAGATTCATCAGTAAGATCAGGTGTTCAACTAATTAAATGCGTAGCAGAATTTGTAAAAAATGATAAATTTTTGAGCTACTATCAAAATAATATATCAAATGGTAAAGCACATGGTGTTTTTCCGGTGGTGTTTGCAATTTGTTGTAATGCTTTAAAAATTAAAAAAGAGAAATGTATGATGATGATGATGTATGGTTTTATGGTAGGTGTTGTAGGTGCTGCTTTACGACTAGGAATAATTCAGCATTTTGAAGGTCAAAAAATAATTCATAATATCAAACCAATCATAAGCCAAACGATCAAAAAATATTCAAATAAATCGTACTCAGAAATGTGGCAGTTTGCCCCTCAAATGGATATCATTCAGATGTCTCATGAGAAAATGGATTCTAAAATGTTTATTACATAAAAATATGATTTTTGGTCATTGACTCACATTCCAAGAATTGGGATAGGTGGACCTGTAGGTTCAGGAAAAAGTATGCTTATTGAAAGACTGGTGCCAATGTTAGCCCAACGTGGATACAGTGTAAGTATAATTTCAAATGATGTTATTTCAAAAGAGGATGCAGACAGAATGAGAACCAATTTGGCCACAAATAGAGGATTGCTTCCTGAGAATTTAGTTATAGGTCTTGCAACTGGTGGATGTCCCCATACTGCAGTTAGAGAAGATCCATCCATGAATCTTTCTGTGATAGAGGAAATGGAATCAAAGCATCCAAATCTGGATCTTATAATTATTGAAAGTGGAGGAGACAACATTACAACTACATTCAGTCCAATTCTTGCAGACTATTTTATTTACATCATTGATGTTGCAGGAGGAGATAAGTATCCAAGAAAGGGAGGATTAGGAATTGAGAGTTGTGATCTATTGGTGATTAATAAGATTGATCTTGCCTTGATGGTTGGAGCTGATCTTGAAATTATGAAAAAAGATGCAGAAAAGATCAGAAAGGAGAAATCGTTTGAATTTATTAATTGCAAAACTGACGAAGGCATCATGAAAGTAACAGAACATATTATTCATGATGTTTTATTTGATTCAATACCAAAATCAACAATTTCACAATAGGTAAGGCAATTGAATGAGCTAGAATATTATACGCCAGATGACATACCTGAAGAGATTCAAGTATACGATGCAAAGGTAAAACAATTAGGGGTTGGAAAATCAGGTAAAGTTGGAATCCTTAACTTAGAACTACAAAGAGAAGATAGAACAGGTAAGACTATCGTTACAAAACAATTTTCTCAAGTTCCACTACAAATTCAGCGAGCGCTATATCCTGAAATATCTATTCCAGAAATGGCATATCTTTACATTATTTCACCATCAGGAGGAATTTTGCAGGGAGATAGATATAGAATAGACATCTCGTTAAAAAATAAAGCTATCAGTCATGTAACAACTCAAGGTGCAACCAGAATCTACAGTATGAATTCTAATTCAGCATCACAGATCATAAACATTACGCTAGATGAAAACTGTTACCTAGAATATATTCCAGATCAGATAATTCCGTTCAAGAATTCTAGATACTATCAAAAAGTCAACATCGATATACATGATAACTCTACATTGATCTATTCAGAGATTCTAACTCCTGGAAGAGTGGCCATGGAAGAATCTTTTGAATATGATATATGTTATCTAAGAACTTATTGTAAAAATCAAGAAAAGAAAATCAGGTTTATGGAGAATACAAAAGTTGAACCTAAAAAACAAAAAATAAATGAATTTGGAATGCTAGGTAACTATACAATAGTTGGAACAGTTTACATCTTGACTAAAAAAGAGAAAATAAGGGATTTGGAAAATTCCATTTACAAAGAAATTACAAACACAAATTTAATTTCTGTTGGAACATCCATTCTTCCTGATGAATCAGGAATTATTATTAGAATTTTAGGAAATGAGACAGACAATATTTTTGATATTATTTTCAAGATACTTGAGATAAGTAGGAGAAAAATTATTGGAAAAACATTTAGCAAAATAAGAAAAAATTAGAGTTACGATAAATTATTCACTATTCCAGTCTCAAGTAGGATATTTATTCCAATAATTAAACTGATTAAGCCTGTTCCATATCTAAAAAATCTACTAAGTAAATACATGTTATTGGTCAGTAAAATTGGCAATCCAATAGAACCACCAACAACAATCATACCAATAATTGAACCCAAACCAAACAGAAAAATAAAAGTCAAAGCCATCTCCACATTATCAAAAGTGGTAGAGGCCAATGCAATCAAACTTCCACTTCCAGCTAGGCCATGGATTAACCCGATCAGATATGATTTGTGTTCATGTTTATGATCATTATCATTATGTTGATGAACATCAAAATGCATTATTCCATCTGAATGTTGATGAGGATGTCTATGTTGAATTGTGAATTTTTTTTTCCAGATTGTAGTAATTCCTAAAAATATTAGCATTACTGCCACTATTAGTTCAAAAATAGAAAAGATCTCATCTTGAATAGTAATTGCAAAAAAATATGCGATTATACCAATAACCAAAAGTGTTGTAGTATGACCTGCACCCCAAAAGACACCTACAAGCGAAGATTTTGTAAGGGCATATGTTATCAGAGGTTTTTTTTTGCTATTTTTTATTTTTTGTTTGAATAACTGTGTTCCAACGGCAGCAAGATGATCAGATTCAAATGCGTGTCCAACCCCAATCAACAATCCCATTATTAAAACAGAAGTAAAATTTTCTGTGGGAATAATTATTTCTTCAAACAATTCTGAACACTG
>JBMYWJ010000001.1:0-28704 GCA_049607285.1 Candidatus Nitrosopumilus sp. | reverse complement strand
GTTGAAAATCAAAGTAAAGGTATTAAGAATTTAACATCATCTTTTTAGAAATATCTATTAGCAAAAAGGATATAATTAGATTTAAAATATTAATTAATTGAAAAATAGGGACATATATCAGCACTTCAATTTCTAATATATAGTCGATATCGACTAATACAACAGAATAGATATAAAAATATCTTTAACAAGTTTGTTATGTAAATATAGGAAGAGGGTTGTCAAGAGATTCCGATTAGAATATTAAATTAGAGTAAAAATTTTCAAGTTTAAGAGTAAATTTTAGAAAAATTATAGTTTGACTCAAATTTCTGAATTTAACTTTTTTAAAATAATTTATAGAATAAAATGGTATTACTTAGATCTTCCTAATTTCTATATGATTCAAATTAAATTTTGTTTTCAAAATAATAAATCCACAAAAACAAAAAAAATTCAATTTTGTAAGAATCATGAAAAAAATCTTGACATATTATACGGGATTGCTAAAGAATCAATTAAACTAAAAGAGAAAAGTGGTATGGAACAATTAATGATGATTTGTTGTTTTCATATTTCTAAGGAAATTAGAAAAAAAACAGTGGAAAAAGTTATTCAACATAAACTATTAAGAGAATTATCAAAACATCAGAGTATATTAGATACACTTAGAAATATTGAAAAGATATCAATAGAGGCCAGAATAGACAACATGCCTAAGAAAATATATAATTTTTATCCTAATCTTGGAGTTTATGTCTAATCTAACAGTACTACAGGTTTAGAAGCAAGCCTGAGAACTTTTTGCGTAATATGACCCAAATCTGAAGTGGATTTTCCTAGTCCTTTTTTACCCATAATGATCATGTCGATTTTGAGAGTGTTGGCAAGTTCTACAATTTTTTCAGAAGGATCGCCTAATTTGACGATACGTTTGTAATCGTTGATCTGTTTTGGTAAGACAACACTTCTAAGGATTAATCTGCCTTCTTCTTGAATTTGAGATGCTAACTCCTCATCTATGTTTTCTTCATTTTCATCAGTCCATTCTATTACATGTAGTAAATAGATCTTTACTCTGGCTGAACCACGAAAAAGATAATTTGCGTGATAAAGTGCTTTCAATGATCTTGCAGAACCGTCAACAGGTACCAAAATTTTCATTACAGGAGAATCAGGTAGAGAAGAATCATCAGAGAAATCCATCATACCAGAATCCATAGTAGCTTTATGGAAAATTTCATAGATATTTTTTCTGGCCTCAAATAAAGGTAGAAAAATAATAATTCCAGCTGCACCAAATGCCCATATTATAGCAAGCCAGATCCAAAGATGAAATATTTGTTCGTCAAATACTAATCCAGTCAAATAAAAAGATGCGGGCCAAATAACAACTAGAAAAACAGATATTGAGAATCCAGCTCTTTTGCAAAACTTTAGAGAACGTTGAAGAAATTCTTCATTAGTATCATGCTTTATCATTGAACGGATTTTATCATCAACAACAAGAATTTTCTGTTTCATGAGATGAAAATCAAACTTTTCGGGTTTTATCATGCTGCCTACAATAGTAATTCCTAGACTTACAGATATTGAGATAACATTTCCAATCAAGAGAGGTACAAGATGACCAGTTGATGAAAGAGTAATTTCTCCGAACATAAAGTTAGCTGACCAGAACCATGAGATAACACCACATGCAAGTCCAATTACTGCTGCACCTGTTGCAGCATATCGGTTGGTTTTTTTCCATAAAATAGCAAAAGAAATAGGAGCTACAGCAGAACCTATCAGAACTCCCATCATGAGATAAACATATTGTAAACTAAAACCAGAATGAAACAACAATGAGGCCAGTATTCCCATTCCAATCCCAAATGCAAGAATGGTAAATCGAGAGATTCTTATCAATTCACGACCTGTCGAAGAAGGTTTCAGATATGTTCGAAATACATCATAAGTTACAAGAGACGAAACGCTAACTAGTTGTGATGAACCAGCAGCAGTTACGGCAGTAAAAATAATTGTGAGGAAGAGAATGGCTCCAAAATCACCCATTAGATTTGATGCAGCAGTAGGTGCAACCAATCCCAAACCTATTTCATTTTCCGTTAGAGATATTCCAGTAGATATTGCTGCTAATCCAAGAGCAGTAGCCAAAGTAAAAGGAATAGCAAACCAGGCTAAACCTCCCAAAATAAATCCTCCAGTGGCAGCTTTTGGTCGTGAAGCAATTGCTTTTTGCCAATAAGATTGATCGACAAAAACAGTGCCAAAGTTTCCTACAATATTGATAATGCCAAAAATAAGAGCACCTATTGATGCTAACGTCAAATACGATCCAAGAGAATTTCCCTCAACAGGATTAAGAATTGATGCTTGGGTTAGTTTTTCATACATTCCGGAAATTCCACCAATTTCAGGAGTAGTAAAATAAATAGCAGTTACAAAGATTAACACTGCCACAAAAATGAAAGCAGCATTAAGATATTCAGCAAAAAATGTTGCCTTGAGGCCACCAAAAATAGTGTAAATAATTATCCCGATCGGAATTAGAAATGCCGCTAGCGTAATATTAATTCCAGTAAGAGAATTAATTACAGCAGCACCTCCTAACACAAGCATTGCAGTAACAATAGTGTTTGTCATCAATGCAAAAAACAAGAAAACTTTGTGAGAATGATTTCCAAATCGAACATAAATCATTTCAGGGAAAGTATGTGTCATGGGTGCCTTTCTCTTAAGTTCAATTGCAAGAATTGCAAATAAAATTACCTGAATACTAGCTCCTGCTGCATACCAAAATGAACCTCCTAATCCAAATGCATAGGTTACAGTAGATGATTGTAAGATAGTTGCAGCCCAAGTCCATGCTGAAACAATTGATGACGCAATTAATCCTGTTTTGATGGTCCGACCCGCAGTATAGAACCATTCTGATGTTTTTCTAGTGCCAAGCCATTTTGTTTCAGCTTTTACCATCAGAGTTACAGATAGTGCCATTATCAATCCAACTCCAATTAATACTACAAACCCAATGTTTTCAGATAAAATTGATACCGTATAATCAAGACAAAAAAACTGATATTAAAATAGCTCCAAAAAAATAAAGATTGTTAAATTAATTACTACTCTAAAATACCATAACAAGTAAAGTTGTTAAATAGTTTGAAAATAAACGGATCAACATGATTGATAGAATAGATGAGTTAATAATCTCTGCTCTTTCTCAGAACTCAAAACAAGGAGTATTTGAGATTTGGGATTTTTTAAAGGGATTCAACTATAATTTAACTGAAGAAGAGATTGAATCTAGAATATCAAAACTTGAAGAAGAAGGAATTATCAAAGGATATACAATTACAGTCGATGTAAAGAAAATACCTCATAGGGTTATACGAGTAGATCTTGTTTCATTCAGAACATCACAGGCTCTACCTAAACGACTGGATGGATTAAAAAAATATCTTAATGACGCACCTTTTGTTTTATTTTCAGGTAGGACACGAGGAGGATATGATTGGATTACAGTTAAATCATTTTTATCAGATGAAATGGCAGATGAAGAAAATGATATTTATCGCAATTTATTTGGAGATATAATTCAGATCTATGAGGTATATGACTTTGTTCCACAAACAGAGGCTTCATTTTATGCACTCACGTATACTGAGGATGAATACAAAAGATTTCTCAAGGAATGGGCACCTCCATTCATTGGATCATAATAAAAAAGAGAAAAAAACTAATGGGAATAATTTTTTTTGAATTTGATGGTTTCATCTATCATAGAATGAGTTTTTAGTCTTAAACCCATCAAAAATTTTATCATATCAACTCTTTGTACAGGATCAATTCCATGTGCATCTTCTATAATATCATCAATTCTTGAAAGAGCAATTTTTAATGTAAGATTACTTTTCTTAATCAAACTCATAGATTTAGAATTACTATTACGTGTTGGTTTGTATAGGTTAGATTCAGGTTTGATAGTCTTTTTCATTACCCTAATCTGTTTCACTGTTAATTTGTTGTTGACTATTTCATCGACAAATTCACTTTTTAGTGATTCATCAATATTAGTAAGTTCCAATGCTTGACTTACACTCAAATCACTTTGAACTATTTTTTCTCTGACAGCATTTGGGAGCTTTAACAACTGCATTCTATGAGAGACATATTCTTCACTCTTTCCAATTTTTTGTCCCAATTCGCTAACTCCACCCCAACCAAATTCAGTAACATATTTTTGATATGCTTCAGCTTCTTCTATGGGGTCCATAGATTTTCTTTGGATGTTTTCTGTAAGCTGAATTTCATATGCTTGTTTATCAGACAGATCTCTTATTTTGCTAGGAATGAATCTCCAACGTAGTGACTTACAAGCAGAAAATCGTCTATGTCCTGCAACTATCTCAAAACCGTGTTCTAGAGGTCTAATTACAATGGGTTGAAGTAATCCATGTTCTTTAATACTGGATTTTAGGTTAGCGAGTTCAAGGGAATTTGCTGGAAGTTTATATCTTACCGGAAATTTAGATGGCCTAATCATTCTAATTTCAATAGGTTCGACCAGAGAGTTATCGATAAATTCCATCCATATTCACCTCCAATATAATAGAAATTATAGTATATAGGATTTTGTGAAAATTATTGGAAAAATCAAATTTTAATAAAAAATTATAAAATCTCTGAATTATTATATAATTAATTGAAAAATTATCTAATATTATTAAATTTATTTTTCCTTAATAATATGAACAAGTTTTTTCAATTTATTATTCGAAAAACTAGAATTTTAGAATTTGATTTAATTTTAGAATATGACTAGTTTACTTGCTTTTCAATTGATTTTTTTCCCAATACTTCACGATATAACGAGATAGCTTCTTGTTCATTTGTAGATCCTACAATCACTGCAGATCCCTTCTTCATGAAGCTAATTGACATTTCATTTGTTCGTAGCGACAACCCAAGATCGCCTTGATTTTCAACCGTAAATCCCATTTTTTTGGCAAGAGTAGTTACAGCAGCAACATCTAGATCAAAAATTTCAGTTGGAGTTATAGAATAAGTTCTCTTTCCTCGATTTCTCCCACATAATTCTTCTAAGATCAACTCTTCTTTTGGAGAAGTTTCTAGCTTACCTGTTCCACAAATTGGACATTCTTCAGCTCTAAATGTTCTA
Source organism: Candidatus Nitrosopumilus sp. (assembly GCA_049607285.1). GTDB lineage: Archaea > Thermoproteota > Nitrososphaeria > Nitrososphaerales > Nitrosopumilaceae > Nitrosopumilus. The sequence continues at coordinate 23,537 of JBMYWJ010000001.1, read as the reverse complement.
GTACTGTTAAAATCTAGATTTTCCAAATCAATATGAAGGATTCTTTCAGATAAGCTAGGTTTTTTTCCAATTATTATTTTGACAGCTTCTGCAACTTCAATTCCGCCAACAATAGATAGAATTGATGGATGAACTCCTTCAATACTACATGTGGGCATTGTATCTTCGTTTAGATCTGGGAACATACAAAAATAGCATGCACTATGTTTGGGCAAAACGGTAAATGCCTGACCAGAAACTCCAACTGCAGCGCCAGTCACAAACGGAATATTAAATTTTACACAAGCCTTGTTTAGTGCATATCTTGCATTAACACTATCAAGAGCATCAATTACCACATCACATCCTTCAACAACCTCAAGTGCAGTATAATCATTTACAGAAATCGCTAATGCTTCTATTTTACAATCTGGATTTAATTTTTTTAATTTGTTTGCAGCCACTTCAACTTTAACTTGACCTACATCGTCTTCATCAAACATAGTTTGCCTATGTAAATTAGATAATTCAATTACATCTCTATCTACAATTCTTAGAGTTCCAATCCCCATTGCAGAAAGTCTAGAAATGATGGGATTGCCTAGTCCTCCTGTTCCAACAACACACACTTTAGCATTTTTTAATTGTAGTTGTCCTTGATAACCAATCTCTTCAAGCATTACTTGCCTTGAAAATCTATCAAGTTCTTTTGAAGACAACTCTTCTGAACCACCTGCAACTGCAGGTAAAACATAGATTTCATCACCTTCTTTTAAAACAGTTTCCATGCCACCGGAAAATTTTGCATTCTTTCCATTGATGTAAATATTAATCAGAGAACGTGGAGTTCCATCGTTTTCCAATACTCGTCTTTTAAAATCATCACCCAATGACTCAGCAACTTTTGCAAAAGCATCATCTACTGAATCAGCTAAAATCTCTAGTTTTTTCTCTCCTCCCCCTTGGTTCAAAACAGATGGAATTGTAAATGTAATGTTTGGCATACTAGTTTACTGCCGCCGATATTTCGCCTACGTCTGCTTTCATTACTGTAGGTTTTTGTAAAACTTCCATGATTGCTTCGGTTGCCTTAAGACCATTTCCCGTTACATAACATACCACTTTATCATTTTTATCAATCTTACCTTGTTCAATCATTTTTTGAAGAACAGCTACGGATACGCCACCAGCAGGTTCTGTAAATATTCCTTCTGTCTTTGCAAGTAACAAAATTGCATCCAATATTTCCTTGTTGTTTGATTCTTCAGCAAAGCCATTGTATTGTTGTAAGCGTTTTAGAACATATCGACCGTCTCCAGGATCACCAATTGCTAAGCTCTTTGCAACAGTATCAGGACGTTCCACTGGAATTACATTACTGTTATTTCTCTTAAATGCATCAACTATTGGAGCACAACCATGTGGTTGTGCCGCAATCATATGCATGTTTGAAACATCATCAAGTAATGAAACATTCTGTAATTCTTCAAGACCTTTGCAGATTGCATTTAACATTGCACCACTACCAACAGGAACTATTAGTTGATCAGGGACTTGCCAATCAAGTTGCTCTGCAACTTCATATGCAAGAGTTTTAGAGCCTTCAACATAGTAAGAACGCATATTGATATTTACAATACCAATACCTTTACTGTCACCAATCTGTGCAGCTATTCTATTGGCGTCATCATATGTTCCATCAACTGCAATGTAGTTTGCACCATATGACAATGCTTGAACAATTTTTGCCATTTCAATATCACTGGGAGCAAAAATATGACATGGAAATCCAGCTTTTGCAGCATGTGCTGCAGTAGCAGAGGCCAAATTTCCCGTGGAAGCACAACCAACAGAAGACATGCCAAATTCTTTTGCTTTAGATACAGCAACTCCAGCCGGTCTGTCCTTAAATGAGAATGTTGGATTTACAGAATCATTTTTGATGTATAGATTTTTCAATCCTAGTTTTTCTCCTAGTTTCTCTGCTTTTGTCAGAGGAGTCATTCCAGCATCAATACTTACAATGTTTGATTTTTGTTCAATCGGCAATAACTCAAAATATCTCCAATACGTTTTTTCTCTATTGGTAAAAGTATTTTTTGAAACATGAGGAAAAGTATACTTTACATCTAATGGGCCGAAACAATCATCACAAACATACTTGAAATTGGAGTCATATTCCTTGTGACATTCTCTACATTGCAGTGATGTTCTAGCCAAGATTAATTCTTCCTCAGATATCATACATAAAAAATCCTAATATCAAGTTAAGTATTACTTAATTTTACTTAAGAAAAAATATAATGAAAAATATTTATGGATAAAGAAAAATTTAGTTCAAAAAGGGAAAATTGGATAAATAAATAGCAAAAATATAAAATTTGATAGATTTTGATATTGTAAGGAAGGTTTTTAGCGATTTTAAGAAAAAAGGATTTGTGAATGGAAAGATTACAATTCCAATAGTAATTGGAGTAGTCATTTTAATTGTAGGAATAACAGTAATTATCAATCCAGGATCCAATACAACAAAAAATGAAGAAATAGATGAGATTCAAAATAAGTTAAATGAAATCGAAAAAACTAAATCTGAAAATGAATACAAACCAAAATCAAGAGAATGGATTACTTCAGGGCCATTTCAGATTGATCGTAGTGAATACATATTGGGGGAAAAAATTTTTTTGAGGATTGGTGGACTAACTAGCGAAACAAAAGGAGAGATTGTTTTTCATAGACCAGTAAAAAGTATAGATGACTCTATTTATATTACAATTCCATTTGATGGCACCAAAAAAGATGGATTTAATTATTTCATAGAACCACGGCTTTCAAAAATCAAAGGATTTTGTACTACTGATGATTTTATTGGAGATTGGACAATTGTTTTTAGAGGAACTAATTATGAATCCATAGGATTTAAGATAACAGAAAACATTCTTCCTGGAGAAGAAGAAGAGTATCAACCAGTATGTTGATTTATTTTTCTAAGTGGTTATGAAAACAGGTTTTTTCACCAAGATGACAAGCTGGCCCTGAAGGCTCAACTAGATAGATTATTGCATCAAAATCACAGTCGACCAAAATTTCTTTAATTTTCTGTGTGTTGCCAGATTCTTCTCCTTTCATCCAGAGTTTATTTCTTGAACGACTCCAGAACCAAGAGTTTCCAGTTGTTTTTGCAAGTGCCAATGATTCTTTATTTGTGTATGCTAACGTTAACACATCCTTAGTATTCACATCTTGAACAATTACTGGAACTATGCCACCACTTTTCTCAAAATCTATATCACTAACTGTTTTTAGCATGTTTTATAAACAAAAATAGGTTTTATAACCTTACAGGAATTTCTTTATCTCGTAACAATTTTTTAACTCCCGCAACTCCGTGAGTGTCATAATGAAAAATTGATGCTGCCAATGCAGCATCAACGTTTGATTTTTGAAATACATCTACCATATCATCAGGCTTTCCACAACCACCAGATGCAATTACTGGAATCGAGACAGAATCAACGATAGATTTTGTAAGTAAAATGTCATAACCATTTTTTGTGCCATCTCTATCAATACTTGTAAGAAGAATTTCGCCTGCTCCAAGCTTACTAACTTTTTTGGCCCATTGAATTGCATCAATTCCAGTTCCTTGTTTACCACCATAAATGAATACTTCAAACCAGAACTTTTCTCCATTTTCTGTAAAAATAGTCACATTATCTTTAACATTCTTATTTCTTTTTGCATCAATAGCAACTACAATACATTGTCGTCCAAAAAGATCCATTAATTCAGTAACAATGTTAGGATTTTTTATTGCTCCTGTATTGATACCTACTTTATCAGCTCCATTTAGAAGAATATTTCTTGCATCTTCTAATGATTTTACTCCTCCACCAACAGTAAATGGGATATTAATTACAGATGCAACTTTGCGAACTAAATCTTTGATAGTTTCTCTTTGCTCATTTGAGGCAGTAATGTCTAAAAAGATCAATTCGTCTGCACCTTCATCACTGTATTTTTCAGCTAAATCGACAGGATTTCCTGCGTCTTTTATTGATTGAAAGTGGAGTCCTTTTACTACTCGACCATTTTTTACATCCAGACAAGGGATGATTCGTTTTGTAAGAGTCATGCTATTTTTGTTGCCTCTTCAATAGAAATTTTGTTTTCATAAAGAGCTTTTCCAAGTATAACCCCAAAAGCTTTTTTTTCTTTAACATCCATTACATCATTAATATTTGATATACCGCCACTTGCAATGACATTAGTTTGATCCAAACTTGAAGCTAATTCTAAGAACTCCAAATCGGGTCCTTTCATGGTTCCATCACGACTTACATTTGTTAAGAGGAATTCAGTAAAACCCATTTCCAAAAATTCTTTCATTGATTCAATCAATTTAATTTCCGTATTCTGTTGCCAACCATGAGTTACTATTTTACCCGCATTGTGATCAACAGAAATAACAATTTTTTTAAACCCCAAGAAAGAAGACAGTTTTTTTAAAAGTTCTTTATTTGTAAATGCCAATGTTCCAATTACAATTCTAGTTGAAATTTTGGCAACTTCAAAAATAAGGGCTTCATTTCTAAGACCTCCAGCTACTTCTACAGGAATTGAAACCTCAGATAATATTTTTTTGATAATAGAAAGATTTGAACCATTTCCTAAAGTTGCATCTAAATCCACAATATGTAACATGTCAGCACCTCTCGCTTCCCATTTTTTTGCTACTTCAATAGGGTTGGTACTATACACAGTTTTTTGAGTAGGATTTCCTTTGTAAAGTCGTACCACTTGTCCATCCATCAGATCAATTGCAGGAATAATTTTCATTTTTTACACACGCTTAAGAAATTATTTATTATGATTTTTCCAACTGAGCCTGATTTTTCAGGATGAAATTGCGTTCCAAAGAAATTATTTTGTTCAACGACCGCAGGGACTTTTATTCCATAATCAGATTCTGCAGTAATTAAATTGTCAGACTTTGGTTTGACTCTATAAGAATGGACAAAATAGACCCAAGAATTATTTTCAACTCCTTCTAAAAGTTTACCTGGTTTTTTTATTTCTAAATTATTCCAACCCATATGAGGGACTTTCATGAAAGTTGGAAGTACAACTACTTCACCATTCATAACATTCAAACCTTTCTCCTTTCCTTCTTCACTTTTTTCAAAAAACATCTCCATACCAAGACATATTCCTAAAACTGGAAGATTGTCTTTGACATAATCGTTGAATTTAATTTTTGACATTTCTGAAATACTTTTAATTGCAGGATCAAAATTTCCAACACCTGGTAGAAGTAATCCAGAAAAATTATTTCGTTGATCAAAGCTTGTTATTATCTCCACCGAAGCACCTGCTCTCTCAAAAGAATTTTTGAGGCTGAAAATATTGCCAGCTCCATAATCATATATTGCTACTTTAACCATTACATTGAACCTTTTGTGCTAGGAATACCTTTTTGTTTTTTATCAAGTAATGAAGCAGAACGAAAGGCAACAGCTAAAGATTTTATTGCAGCTTCAGCTTTATGATGATCATTTTCTCCATATTTTACGTTAAGATGAATACAGCTATTAAGATTTTGGAGAAGAGATTGGAAAAAATGTTCCAGATCTTCCTTTGACATATCTTCAATTTTACTACGTTTAATTGACAATATTAATTTCCAAAAGGGTCGCTTCACTAAATCAATGGATGCTTCTGCCAAGGATTCATCCATAGGTACAGACGCATAACTAAATCTTGTGATTCCACTTCTATTTCCCAGAGCTTTGTCGATTGCTAATCCTATAGATATTGCAGTATCTTCAATTAAATGATGTTCAATCCCATCATTTGATTTTGCATTAATTTTTAAATCCATCATGCTATGTTTTCCAAAAGAGACTATCAAATGATCAAGGAAGTTAATTCCAGTTTCGATACTAGTTTTTCCAATCCCATCTATATTGACAATTACTTGAATTGAAGTTTCTTTGGTAACTCGTTTGATTGATGCTTTTCGTTGTTTCATATTTCTCACAGATTATGTAATCTGCTTGATTCTAAATTTAAGACCTTCGGAAGCTGATCGATAGAATCTAACACTAAAATTGCATCGTTTTGCTGGAATAGTTCTAATTTTTCCATGGGATTTTTACTAGTACCTATAATTCCACAAAATATAGCATTTTTTCCAAGAGCATTAATCTTCTTAACCATGATGAAATCCTCCATAGAATCTCCAACATAAAGGGGGAATCTAGAATTCATCCCTTTTATCGAATCCAAGAGAGGTTTAGGATTAGGTTTTGCTAGTTCTCTTGATTCATCTTCGAGAAATACAGAATTTTTTAAATCAAATTCATCCAATAATGTTTTTAGTGAATACTTGACAGATGCTTGACCACGACCAGTTACCATTGCAATTTTTGAATCAAATTTATTTTGCAATTTTTTTATTAGTAGATCAGTTAAAATTACATTGTCTTGTTCAATTAAACCAGAATCAGTAAATTTTGAAGATTGCTGAAATAATTTTTCATACAATTCAGGTCCATAAAAAAATTGATCAAATATTTGATACAGAAGATTGTTATGATGTGTACCAGGATAAGATAATATTTTTTTTATGTTAGAAATATCAACTTTGGTTTTGAGATAATTTTCTACAGAATCAATACCAGTAGAATTGGCATTTTTTATTACGTCAAAAATAAATTTTGTTTGATTTTGGTTTAATTTTTTTGCAGCAATAATAGAAATTATGGCAGCATACGTAAGATCAACTTCGTCATTAAAACCACCTGTAGATTTAAACGCATCAATTATTTTAAAATCTATCGTAATTGCATCATTAATTTTTGCAAAAGTCTCTAAAATATATTGAGTTGTTTTAACTATTGTAAGATCATAAGATTCTGTAATATCAATTAAAACGCCATCACAGTCAAATAATATTGCATCTACTTGATCAAATACGTTATTAATAGAATTATCAATATAAATTCCATCAAATTTTTTTGTTAAAGTCATCCCAATAAATCACGAATTGCCAGTAAAAATTTAGAGTTCATTTCTTTTGTTCCTATTGTTACCCGAAGACATCCTTCATGATTACCTATTTTACCCAATTTACGAATTGAAATTCTTTGCTCAATAAGTGCTGAATAGACTCGTTTGTAGGCACCATGAGCATCAAATAGTACAAAATTAGCACGTGAATCAAATACTTCAAAGATATCATATTGGCGTAAAGTCTCAATGACTCTTTTTCGTTCAGTTTTAATTTGATCTGCTGCATCTTTTATTAGATTAGGTTTTTCTAGAGCTAAAATTGCAGATTCTATTGTAATTGTACTTAATGGGTAAGGGTATTGTAAAACATTCATGAAAGCATCAGTGAACTGTGTATTAGCAATAAAATATCCAAGTCTAAGCCCTGCTAAGCCAAAAGACTTTGAAAGAGTTTGTACAACAATTAGATTTTCTTGAGTTTTAGCTATGTTAGTAAGAGAATAATCACCAAAGTCCCCATAAGCTTCATCAATTATTACAAGACCATCAAAGGATTTGATGAGTTTCAATATGTCATTTTTTGGGAATTGAAATCCAGTTGGATTATTTGGAGAATCAAGATAAAGAATATCTGCATTTTTTGATTGTTTGACAAAATTTTTAATATCTAATTTCATGTTATCCATAAATGGAATTGTAATAAGTGGAATGGAGTATAATTTACATCTCTCTTCAAAAAATCCAAAAGTAGGGTTAGAAGTAAGAACACAAGTTTGATTTGAAGCATAATTAGAAAGTATCAAATCTAAAATTTGATCAGAGCCATTACCTACACCAATCATAGAAGAAGGTACTTTAACAAACTCAGACAACACTTGAGTTAATCGTTCAACTCCCCCAAGTGGATATTCCCTAACATCAGAATTTTTTCTTCCAGATGAAATAATGTCATTTTGAAATTGTTTTGAGATCACATAATTTTCATTTGAATCAAGCTTCAAAGTATTTTGATAAAACTCAGGTTTTTGATAACCTCCAAGAGAAGAAAATTTTTTTGTTTTTTCCTCAAACCATTTTTTTTTCATTCAAGTCTACCTCGAACTGCTTCATAATGGTTAGGAAGTCCTTCATTACTGGTTAAAACATTTAGATATTTGGAAATTTTAGCTAACGATGATTTAGAGCAACTTACTTGTGTGTTAATTTTCATAAAATCCAAGACGGAAAGTGAGCCACGAGTTTTTCCAAACCCACGAGTAGGAAGAATATGATTTGAGCCTAAAATATAATCACTTGCAGAAGAAACAGTGTTATTTCCAAGTAAAATTAATCCAGGCGTAGTAATTTTTGAAGAAATAGAGACAGGATTTTTTGTCATTATTTGCAAGTGCTCAGGTGCCAAATCATTTGTAAGTTTAATCAAGACAGACTTAGTTTTACAAATTGCAATAAATCCATTGTTTTTTAGACTGGATTTTATAATTTTGTGTCTTTGAATTTTTGGGATCAATTCAGTGAGGGCGCTATTAACAGATTTTGCAAGTTTTTCAGATGTTGTGATCAAATAACAAAAAGTATCTTTACTATGTTCTGCTTGTGAAATAAGATCCAATGCAATAAATTTTGGATTAGCTGAATCATCGGCAATAATTCCTAATTCAGTAGGACCTGCCAACATGTCGATTCCAGTTTGATCACTTACCAAGGATTTTGCTACAGTAACAAAGGCACCACCAGGACCAACAATTTTATCAACTTTGGAAACAGTTTTGGTACCATATGATAATGCTGCAATTGATTGCACTCCTCCTATTTTGTAAATTTCATGAGCTCCACAGATGTTTGCTGCAACAATTGTTAATGGATCAATTTTTCCATTAGTGTTTGGAGGCGACACCGCTACAATTCTTTTGACGCCTGCGACTTTTGCGGGTATTACTGACATTATTGCAGAGCTTGGATATCTTGCCAATCCACCTGGGATGTAACACCCCACACTTCTAATCGGTACAAAGTTTTTAGAAATTTTAATTCCGTCATTTGTAATAGTTTTATTTTTTAACATAGATTTAATTACATATTCAGTTCTTTCCAGTCGGATTTTTGCCAAACGTAGTGCATCAAGTTCTGTTTTAGAAATTTTAGAATAAGCATATTTTATTTCTGCTTCAGATAAACGTAATGAAGAAAGATTAGCACCACCAAATTTTTTTTCGTATTTTCGAATTGCGTCATCTCCATTTTTTTTTACATTCTTTAGAATAGATTCAACAATAATTTTATTTTTTTGAGACTGAGTTGGAAGAATTTTGTGAATAAATTTTTCAATATTAGTTACTTTGATTATTCTCATCAATTCTCTTCATCACGCTTAATCTCCTCAAGCTCTAATATTTGTCGTGGCTCATGAACCACAAGACCTTGTGCAATCTTTCTTAATTTAGGAATAAGTTTGTGAAATTCTTCTTTTTTGATAACAGTATTTACTCCAAACCATCCTTTTTTACTTAATGAGCTTATAGTGGGTTTTTTTAACGAAGGCATTTGTGTTAAAAGTTTTTTGAGATTTTTCTCTTCAACATTTAGATAAATGTGTAAATATTTTCTGCCATTTACAGCACCACGCATTAGAGTCACAATATCAAATATTTTTTCACGTTTTTTTAGATCTTTTAATGATTTTTTGTTTACAATCAAATGTGCAGTGGACGTAAGAACTTCATCAACAATTTTTAATTTATTTTGTTTTAACGTTGTACCTGTTTCGGTAACATCCATAATTGCATCTACATCCTCAGGAGGTTTTGCTTCAGTTGCACCAAAAGACAAATGAATTTGAACATTTTTGTTAGTACCTAATCTAACCCAAGGAGTTACAATCAGTGGGTCTTTTGAACCATAATATTTTTTATAAGATTTAGATTGTTTGAGGAATTTTGCGGCAGTTGTTAAATATTCTGAAGAGATACGAAGTGTTTTTTTCTTTTTGCCATAATCTGCAACCATATCATCAAGGTTTTTGTAATTATATGAATCTGGAAAAGCAATGACAAGTTTAATTTTACCATATTCTAAATCCAAAATAGATTCAACGTCAGAATTAGTTTCACCTACCCAGTCTTTACCTGTAATACCTACATCATACAATCCTTCTGCGACTAAAGTTGGAATTTCTTGAGGGCGAAGCATCTTAACTATAATTTTTGGATCGTCTAGGTATACCCGATAAGTTCTACTTTTACGATTAACTTTAGTCCAAGATCTTTCCAATAATTTGAAAGTAGCCTCTTCCAAACTTCCTTTAGGTATAGCAAATTTTACATTAGACATTTTTATCTTTTTCAATTTTTAGGTATATAATCGCATGGTCATCAATTGCAACAAAGACATGCGAGATTCCGATAAGGATCCTAGTTGAATTAAAAAACAAAGGAAAAAGATCAGTTAGATCTTCTCATATCATTCATTTGGTTGCAAATATCTTTTAGCTGGTTCTCGAAAGGAATCAGCCTGTGTATCGTGGTATATTTGATAAATGCACCAATCAGTTGTCTTTTTTTAACTTTCCAGATGTTATCTTGTCTCTTCGTGGACTCTTACAATTTGGACATGCCAGAAATATTTTGTCTGCTGTCAGTTTTGTAAATACTATTCCACAGTCTTTACATACTCGTAAATGTTCAAAGTTTACCATGTATAACGATAGTAATAAGAGGAGATTTTTAAATAATTTGTGACTATAACAATGATGATAGCTCACTGAAGAATCACATGTATTATTTATACTTGTAAATCGAGTAGAAGAAGATTTTGATGAAATTAAAACTTGACATTAACTACATCTTTAAATTTGTTCAAGTAATTCTTTAGCTCCATTAAGAGTAATTTTCTTTTCATCAATCATTTTTTGGACAATCTTGTCTATCTGTTCAGATGTAGCTCCTGCTGCTGCTGCAAGATTTCTTGCATGCAACCGCATATGTCCTTTTTGAATTCCTTCAGTAGCAAGTGATCTGATGGCACTGTAATTTTGAGCTAATCCAGTGGCAATCATTACACAAGCAAGTTCTTGAGCAGATGAAATTCCAAGAATCTTTGTACATATTTTAGCAATCGAATGAACATTTGAAATTCCACCTACAATTCCAACTGAAAGAGGAATTTCCAGAGATCCAATCAAATTGCCATCATCATCTTTGCTCCATTTACTAAGAGAACGATATCTACCAGATTTGGCAGCATATGCGTTTGCGGCAGCCTCAATTGCTCTACTGTCTTGACCAGTTGCATTTGCAACAGCAATAACACCATTCATTATACCTTTGTTATGAGTTACTGCTCGATATACATCATTATCTGCAAATTCAAATGCAGAGATAATATTATCAACTACTTTTTTTCCCCCTACAGCTTCTTTTTCAAATATCGCTTTAGCTTTTGTAATTCGTCTAGTTGAATAATTTGACAGTATTCGTAGCAATGAACGTCCACCAGTAATAGTTTCAATTAATGGTGAAACAGATTCACACATAGTATTAGTTATATTTGCACCCATTGCATCATCAACATCAATTAATAATTCTACAATAAGCATTTTTCCAGAAGGAGTATCAATTTCTTTGCAAGAGATTTCTTTTGCGCCTTTATTTATTTTAGACAGAGTTTTGCTTTTGGAATTTGCTAGTTGAAGAATTTCATCAGAAGAGTTGATAATTTTTTTGGTTGCAGAAGCAATGTCAACATCCAATAATTGTATTTGACCTATGCTGTAGGATTCATCGGATGAAACTTTGAAACCATCTTTAATTCGTGCAATTTTTGCTCCTTTTGATGCAGCGGCAATCACAGACGGTTCCTCTATAACCATGGGAATGAGGTAATCTTTTCCGTTAATTTTAAAATTTGTTGCAACTCCTAATGGAAGTGAGAAAGTACCAATGGCATTTTCAACCATTTTATCGGCTTGATTGTAAGAAATTCCACCATTAGTATTTTGTAAAATATCTAATTCATCATCAGAAAGATTTGCAAAATTTGCAATAATATTTAATCTATCTTTTCTTGATTTTTCGAAAAACTTTGGAATTGACGAATCAGGCATTTTATTTTAATATCCTCAATAGTTTATCATCTGTTCCATCTGGAAAACCTTTTCCATCAGTATTTGAAGTAATTACATAAAGACTGCCATCAGGTCCTTCTACTACATCTCGAACACGACCTATACCACTAAGAATAGATTTTTGAGAGCTTAGTCCTTCCTCAAAATCTACTTGATATAGATTAGCTGCCCTCATAGAAGACATTATGAATGGAAATTCAAAATCAAGTTTATCACCTGAATAAAATAGGATTCCACCAGGTTCTATGCTGGGATCATAACAAAGAATTGCATTTTCAAAATTTGCAGTACCAGAACATTCTTGTTGAGGCCAACCATAATTTTTTCCTGATTGAATTAGATTTATTTCATCATTTTTTTCAGGTCCAAATTCTGCTACAAACATATTCCCATCATTATCCCAAGTCATCCCTTGAGGATTTCTATGTCCTAGAGAATAAATTGCAGAGTCAGAAAAGGGATTATCATCAGGAATAGTACCATCATCATTTAGTCTCAAAATTTTTCCGGATAAGGAGGCAAGAGATTGTGGAAGATGGGAGGAATCAGATGTTGTACCGGTACCTACATACAATTTTTTATCTGGTCCAAATTTTATAAAACCTCCATTTGTAAAAGAAGAGCCTGGAATTTTATCAAAAATAGTTATAGCATCTTGCAATTTATTTTTAGATTCGGTAATTCTTAAAATCTTATTCCATAAATTGCCATCTTCCTCATACGTCAAAAAAACATAGATATAATGATTTTTTGAAAAATCTGGATGGAGTGCTATGCCCAATAATCCACCATCAAATACATTAGCAGGACGAAATGTAGCCAATGGAGATTCCAACAAAGTATTATTTTGAATAACTCTAATGAATCCATCTTTTTCCGTAATGAAGATTCTGTCGTTTGAAATGGCAATAGAACGAGGTTTATCTAAATTTTCAGCTAAAATAGTTACAAAATCGCTTTTAGTTTGCAAAGTAGGTTCGGGCAACGGAATTGGATCCGAAGGAGATGTCAGGACAAAAGCTGAAAATATCACTGCAACAACAATTACAATAATTTGAATTTTTTTATCCACAAAAAGATGAACTTTGTAAATCATATTAATTACTTTCAAGGATTTGATAAAGCGTATATACGGCTGATCTTCATTTATGTATCAGCGGGGTGGGGAAGTCAGACTCTTTAGGGCTAAGTCATCCCGGCGGGCTCATAACCCGCAAATCAGTAGTTCAAATCTACTCCCCGCTACTCATGTTCTATAAACACAAAACCAAGAAAGAGACTTATCGAATTTTATGTTTTTATTAGTTACACCAAATCGCTGTAATGGTCTTGTAAGATGTCGATGAGCAGATATTTTTGGAAGATAAAGTTGTTTTTGGATTTTTCTTGAAACTTCAACAGTTGTTTTTTTTGTAAATTTTTTTCCACAACGAATACATTGAAATCCTTGATTCTTACCTTTAGATTTCATTTTTTTGTTACATTTTTTACACAGTGGATTGTATGTTAGAAAATTCTTTTCAAGGTTAATAATTTGGATAAATTCAAGATTAATTACTCGTGGAAAATTTTTAGAAGCCTTCCTAACCCCGCCTCCAATACAGATTTTATCGCCTTTTATCAAATTTGAAGCAACAGTAGAAAATCCAGTTGGTTTGTAAACTGCGCACCAAAATTCATGATCTTCGGATAGGATTTTAAAGAACACATGTCCACCTTTGACAGTTTTTGGAAAAGTACACACAACACCAGTAATTTTTCCAGAAGCAAAGGGTTTCATGGTTTTAAAATTTAATGTATTTTTCAAATGATCACTAGTGCCTTGATTTGACTTGAAGATCATGTAGCCATCTAATTTTTCATTACTTTTTAGAATCTTGGTGGCGTGCACCAATGAATCCACATTTTCACCTCTAACACCATAAAAAACAGGATCAGGACCATGAGGAGTAATTAAAATTCGTCCTTTCTTCGTGTCAAAACTGTTAAATGTATATGGAAAAGTTTTTTCTTGCATCGTTTTTACGCTTTCTATGGAAATTTTTCGTTCTTTTCCAAATTTTGATCTCTTACGATAACTCAAAAGTTCAAACGTGTGATCTTCAAAATAATATCCTATTGCACCAATAGCTCCAATTAATCCTTGGCCATTTCCCTGATAAAAAATTTCAAGATTATTTTTTTTGGCAAACCTTTTTGCATTATTTCTGTTGATTAATTGCCATAAAGCTAAATTGCTAAAATTGACAAAAGTAGAAGGAATAGAATCATTTTCAAAAAAAACTAAACCCGGATTTGCGCCATTTTTTATGTCTGAGTATTTTGAAACAAGATTGATAATTTGATTTTTTATCTTAGAAGTATTTTTGGTCTTTATTTTGATGGCTACGGCTCCATTTCCTCTAGTTTTCCATGGGATATTAGGATTAAATCGAATTAGTCGTGGAAAATCAAGGAATTCAGTATTTTCTCTTTGAAGTAAATTAACAATTTTGTAGGCAAGAAATGTAGTACACATTCCTTTAGGAGAATCAGTGTCATCAAACCCAATGTGAAGAATAGTTTTTTGGGACATAATTCAAATGAATAATTCATGTGTTTTTAGTTGTTTCAGAGTCAGTTGATTTAAATTAATAATGCAACATTCCAAGCTGGAATTGATAGTTATAGATGAGCAAAGGATTTTTAAAGAAATAAAAGAAAAAAAACCAGCATCTGTTTCATTAAATGGTCCTGATGGGATTTTACCCCAAGTTCAAGAAACTGCAATAAAGATATCAGAAAAATTTGAGATACCAGCATATATTTTAGCAGATACAACATGGGGAACTTGTGATTTGAATTCAAATGGCTCAAAAATCCTTGGAGCCGAGATTCAATTTAATATTGGACATACAATAAAAACAGAGTCATTAGAAAAAAATGTAATATTAATTGATGCTTTTGATGATATCGAATTTGAAAATGTTGCAAAGAAATGTGGAATTATATTACAAGGAAAAACAATTTCATTAGTTACAGATAGTCAACATCTACATCAAATAGATAAGGTTGAAAGGATTTTGATAGAAAATGGAGTCAAAGTAAAGATTGGAAAAGGAAAAGGACAATTAAATGATGGTCAAGTATTTGGATGTGAGTTTTATCCTGCAACAAGTCTGAAAAAGGAAGTTGATGCGTACGTATTTTTAGGACAAAGTAATTTTCATGCGGCAGGAATTGCATTGTCAACTAATTTACCTACATATGTTCTAGATCCATATTTTAACGAAGTAAGAGAAGTTACAGAATTTGCACAGAAATTAAAGAAAAAGGCCACACTTGCAATATACAAAGCGGCTGACGCAAAATCATTTGGAGTAATAATTGGATTGAAAGAAGGTCAGTTATCTAAAGTATTTGCTTTGAAAATTAAAAATGAATTAGAGAAGGAAGGTAGAAAAGTTCAATTATTTGCATTAACCGACATCACAAATGACAGATTAAGAAATCTTAAAGGTGTAGATGCTTTTATTCAAGTAGCTTGTCCAAGAATTTCAACAGACAATCAATTTGACAAACCTGTTTTGTCGACGCCTCAAGCAAATGCTCTTCTGAAAGTTTTACGAAATGAGAGTATTGATGAATATTTGGAGATACCACATTGGCTTTGACTACAAAGTTAATTTTTGAAATCTAGAATCCTTAAATAATTTTCCAAAAGATCTTGGGATTTTTTTAAAAACAAATTCACACATTAATAATTATTATTGAGAGTTAGATTATAACATACTATAGCCTCTTAATTGTAGTTATAAAAATAAGCAATTTCCTTCAATCTGAACGGATTTATTTTTGAGCATTCATGTTTTAATCAGAATTAGGCTTCATCAAAATTTTTCCAAAAAGACCTTTGCCGGTAAGCATTTTTTTATGTGCTGTTGCTGCCTGTTCTAGAGGATAAACAGAATCAATAATTGATTTGATTTTACCTTGAGACATCCAATAGAGACCTTGTTCTAATTCGGCCTTGGTACCTTGAGTTGAGCCTAAAATATTGATTCCCTTAAAGAAAATATGACGCAGATCAGTTTTTGCATCATAACCTGTTGTGGCTCCAGTGGTAACAATTGTTCCACCATAGTTTAACAAGGTAAGTTCTTTATTCCAATGAGAGCCACCAATATGCTCAAAAATTATATCAATCCCACTTACTTCTCCATATGATTTGGGAATTTTTTTTGCAATTGATTTTACTTCTTTATGCCAATCATCTTTTCTATGGTCGACGGCATAATCAGCTCCAAGATCTAACAGCTTGTCTAATTTATCAGGACTAGCAGTAGCAATTACTGTACAACCAAAAAGTTTTGCAATTTGAATTCCATAATTTCCAACTCCTGAACCTCCACCCATCACCAAAACTAGTTGACCTGGATAAATTTTTGCTCTTCCGACAAGCATGTGCCAAGATGTCAACAAGGTCATCGAAGCTGCTGCTGCATCATCATATGATACACTATCTGGAATCTTGACTACATTTACTTCAGGAAGATGAGTAAATTCACAATATCCTCCCCAAAGAGGACCAGTTTCAAAACCCCAAATTGTTCGTTTTCTGCAATCATATTCCCTTCCATCGGTGCATGCTTTACATACTCTGCATGACATATTTCCATGAGAAACCACTCGATCCCCAACTTTGATACTTTTTACCTCACTGCCTACTGCAGTTACTTCACCCGCTGCATCTGTTCCAGAAATGTGAGGGAGTGGAATTGCCAAAGGTTTACCCCTCATTCCCCAAATATCATCATAGTTTAGAGATGCTGTTTTAACTTTGAAAACTATCTCATTAGGTTTTGGTTCAGGCATAGGAATATCTTTAATTTTTAAAATTTTATCAAAATCATCGTCAGTAGTGTACTCATCATATACTAGAGCTTTCATGATTTATTCAGGTTTTTTGGAGATATATGATTTACCAATAACTTTCTAACCACAAACAATTATAATCATAACACCAAAAGCTACAGCATGTCTGAAAATTCTGTATTTCCAGGAGATCAAATTGCATCCATTGAGGAATATGAGGCAGGGTACAATACTTTTGATGATGGAGACATGGTTAGAGCAGCAACCATAGGTGAGAAAAATATAGACAAGACAACACGTATTGCAAATATTAAGCATCCAAAAACTCTGTCAATTCCAAAAATAGGAGACATTGTAATTGGAACTGTTGCAGCTGTAATGTCATCCATGATTGCAGTTTCAATTGATTACATTAATGGAAAACCCACTGTATCAAAAGTAGAATGTATATGCTCTACAAGAAACATTAGAAAAAAGAATATTGCACTAGTTAATGACATTGTTACTTTGAAGATTATGAATCACCTTAATGGTACAATTCATGCTACAATTGATGAACCACATTTGGGAGTTTTGTTCACAAAATGCAGAAAATGTGGAGATAAAGTGGTACCAATGCGAGATGCAATCAAATGTACAGAGTGTTCATGGATTGATGAGAGAAAGCTTTCTTCAAACTTTGGCAATGGTGATTTCATAAATTTGAGAGATTAAGAAATGATACAGGTTTCGTTCCAAGGTGAACGAGGAGCATATAGTGAAGCAGCTGCAAGATCATTTTTCAATAAAGAAAAAGTTAGGACTCTTCCATTTACAACTTTTACAGAAGTTTTAGAAAACACATCAGCAGACAAAACAGATTATGCAATTTTACCGATAGAGAATTCATTGGAAGGAAGTGTTGGGGAAAGCTATGATTTACTGTATTCTACTTCATTAAATGCTACAGGTGAAATCTATCACAGAATAGAACATTGTTTAATTGGAATCGGTAAACTGGATGAAATAAATACTATCTATTCACATCCTCAGGCTTTGGGTCAATGTAGAAAATTTATCGAATTACAAGATATGAAAACAATTCCCACGTATGATACTGCAGGTAGTGTAAAAATTGTTAAGGAACTAGACAAAGAAAATTGTGCCTGCATTGCTAGCAAGGAAGCCTCAACGATTTACGATATGCCTATAATTTCAGAAAACATTGCAAACAATCAAAATAACTATACTAGATTTTTGATATTATCTAAAACAAATTCATCGGAAACGGAAAATGACAAAACATCAATTATTTTTTCAATTAAACATGAACCTGGTTCATTGTATAGAATAATTGAGAATTTTTACAAAAATAACATCAATCTTACAAAGATAGAATCAAGACCCACTAAAGAAAATATATGGGAATATAATTTCTATGTAGATTTTGAAGGACATGAGAAAAATCCTCAGATTTTAGAGATACTAGATAAAATAAAACAGGAGACGCTCTTCATAAAAATTTTGGGTTCATATCCTGCGGCAAAACTAAGCTAAAATCCCTTGGGCTTTCGTAAAGTAAAACCCATACTAAATCCAATTATTACTATTCCAGATATTATTACCATAAGATCATAAGTAAACCAGATTGGATCAGAACTACGGATTAAAGTACCAGTAATGACCAACTCTTTATTTCCAGTATTTTGAATATGGATTTTTGATTCACCATCAGCTAGATGGATCCACTCCAAAATCTTTTCATTTTTGTATGAAGTTTTTGGGATCTGCAATCCATCAGATGGGCTTTCAAGTTTAAGATCAAAAGTATCTCCAACAATTTTCATAGATTGTGGTGTATTAATTGGAGCAGGAATCACATATAGTGTAAAATCTCCAACTTCAATAACATAATTTTCATTAATCGTAATTGTTCCAATATGTTGAGTCAAAGAAATTATCCCAATTCCGATAATTACACTTCCAATTATTAATCCGATAATAGTTCGTTTAGATAACATAATTCAATAATTTGGTATGTTGTTTAAAAAATTAACTACATTAAAGAAACATCATGAGGTTGGCTTTCTGCGAATCCAGCCCTAGACATCTTGATAAATTCTGCATTTTCTTGCATTTGAGATATTGTATGTGCTCCACAATAGCTCAAACCAGAGCGCACACCACCTGTAAGTTGTTTTAAGATATCTGTTACCGTTCCTTTGTATGGAACCATAGCCTCAACTCCTTCTGCTACATAATCATTAAGATCATCATCAAATGAGAATGAACCTGTTTCTTTTGACTTTCTTCCAAGGGAGGCAGCAAGTGATGCCATTCCACGATAAACTTTGAAGCGTTTTCCATTTTTTGTCAAAACGGTACCAGGGGACTCATCTGTTCCTCCAAGCATACTACCTACCATTACTGATGAGGCACCAGCTGCTAATGCTTTTGTTGCATCACCTGAAGTTCGCGTACCACCATCAGAGATTATCGGAATACCATGATCATTACCAATCTTTGCACAGTCCATTACTGCTGTTAATTGTGGAACACCAGAACCAGTAATCACTCGGGTAATGCAAATTGAGCCAGAGCCAACACCTACCTTTACTGCATCAACTCCTGCTTTGATTAAATCTTCAACACCTTGGGCAGTTGCAATATTTCCTGCAATTAATTCACAATCAGGAAATGCTTTTTTGATATAACGTACGGTGCTTAAAGCATTTTCACTATGACCATGAGCTATGTCAACCACAAGCACATCTACACCGCCCTCTAACAGCGATTCGCTTCGTTCTAAAAAGTCACCTTTTACTCCAACTGCTGCTCCAACTAGTGGACGCCCTTTTTTGTCTTTTGACGCATTTGGAAAGTCAGCATTATTTGTAATGTCTTTGCTTGTAATCAATCCTTTAACTATTTGAGAATCATCAACTATGGGTAATTTTTCTATTCGATGCTTATGTAAGATATTTTTTGCTTCATCTAACGTAACACCAGGTTTTGCAGTGATTACATCTTTTGACATTACATCAGAAATACGACTAGCTGGATCTGCAAACAACAAGTCTCTCTCAGTTACAATTCCTACTAATTTAAAATCAGAATCAACAACTAAGAGACCAGAAATTTCTTTTTCTTCGGCATATTCTATGGCATCTTGGATAGATTTATCAGAGGAAATGGAATATGGATTTTCTATCATCACACTACCAGAACGTTTTACCTTGAGAACCTCGTTGGTTTGCTCTTGAATAGTTAAAAACCTATGAATTATTCCAATTCCTCCTGCACGAGCCATAGCTACTGCCATAGAAGATTCAGTAACAGTATCCATGTTGGCGCTCACAAAAGGAATGTTAATTGATATATTTCGAGATAATTTGGTACTTAGATCAGTTTGACTTCTACTTGTAATATCTGAATATTTGGGTACGAGAAGAATGTCATCAAAAGTTAATCCTTCTTTGAATTCCAATGAAACCTTGTTAAGAAAGATAAAGATGGATTATAAGCCTTTGTGTCTTTTAGATAGTTTTGAAGCTATGGTTATTGCATCTTTAGTTGCCTCAACATTATGGGTACGAACAATATTAGCACCGTTTACAACAGATATTGCTTCTGCTGCTATGGATCCAAATAGTCGATCAGATGGATCTTCTTTACCTAGACAAATTCCTAAAAATGATTTATTTGAAACAGATATCAAAATGGGATAATTCTGTTTAATACAATTAAGATTTTTGATTATTGAAAGATCTCTCTCTACCCAATCAGATTTAGTTTTTGTAAAAAATTTACCTTTTCCAGTTTTTCTAAAAAATCCAATTGCAGGATCTAAGATAATTTTTTCAGAAGGAATATGTGATTTTTTAGCAATTCTCAAACTTTCGCTTAAAAGTTTTTTTGTTATAATTATAGTATTTCCAAAAACAGTTTTAGAATGATATGCACATAAAACTAAAGATGGAGTAAATTCTGACACAACGTCTCTCATTTTTTCATCATACTTTAATCCAGAAACATCATTGATTATTTCGACACCATGTTCTAATGCATCTCTTGCTACACTAGATCTACATGTATCAACAGAAATTGGGAGATTAGTAGTATCTTGGATTATTTTGATTGCATCAAGAATTCTTTTTGATTCAATTTTTTCTGAAATTGTTGTGGAAAGATAAGGTGCAGTAGACATTCCTCCAACATCAATAAAATCTGCACCATTACTTTCCATTTGATTAATAACATTTTTTATACAAATTTTTGTTGTATTGATTGATTTTTTATAAAATGATTCTGGGCTAGTGTTAAGAATACCCATAATACGGACAGGATTGCCATCGCCTACACTTACATTTGCAATTTTAGCCATAGAGTTTATCAAAAACTAAGGCAATTTGAGTCATATGATATATTCAGATTGGAAAAAGAAATACTCAGATATTTTAATAGAATTTAATTATAGTGAAGAAAGAGATAATGAAGCAGCTATAATTTTGAATTCGATTTTAAAAAAATCAAACGTTAATAAAAAAATTATGGATTTAATTAAAGATAAAACAATTTTTGTGATAGGTTCTGGACCCTCATTATCAAGATCTATTTCAAAATTAAAAAATTTCAAAACTGTAATAAAAATTGCTGCAGATAGTTCAGTTAAACTTCTGATAGAAAATGATATTATTCCAGACATTGTTGTTACTGATTTAGATGGAGATGCAGACATGTTGAAAAAAATTGCAAAAACAAAATCAATATTTGTAGTACATGCCCATGCGGACAATAAAAATAAATTTGAATTTGTAAAAAATTTCAAGAATTGCATAGGAACTACCCAATCAAAACCATTTAGTAACATACAAAATTTTGGCGGATTCACTGATGGAGATAGAGGAGTTTTTTTAGCTAGTCATTTTGGTGCAAAAAAAATTATTTTATTTGGAATGGATTTTGGAGATAGAATAGGAAAATTTTCGAATACAAAAAAATCAGAACGAAAGATAAAATTGTTGAAATTAAAAAAAGGAAAACATCTCTTGGAATGGTTATCAACTTTTACAAAATCAGAACTGTTTACTACTTCAAAACCAATTACAGGATTTAATAAAATATCTTACAAAGAACTTGATATTACAATTACCTAGAATGCATTTAATACCCATTCTTATTTTATAAAATTATGAAGTTTTCAGAGGAGCAAATCAAGGATATTGTATCTTTGAAGGAGAATCTGATCAAACAAATTGACAAACATCAAGAATCTATAGAGATGTTAGAAAAAAATCTCATAGTTTTAGATTTGATATTAAAGGAATCAAGTTTTACAAAAGCTTCACAACTAGGAATTCATAACAAAACAGAAACTATGAAAAAGCCCAAAGTGTCTATTCCGATAAAACGAGGAAATGATGGCAAGATAATTGCCAATGCCTATGTTACCGCTGAACAAGTATCCATAGTTTTAGATGATGAAATTGAGATAAATGTAGACACACCACCATTCAAGTCATTTTTCTTAGATAGAATCATTGGAGAAATGAAAAAGAAAGACTTTGAGGAAGCAGAGAATGGAAAGATCCAAAAAGAATCAGTAATTGACTACATAATAAACAAGAATGGTTCAGACATCAGAGAAATTATCATCAAAAACTATAGACAAACAGAAAGAGTTAACGAGTTGATTAATACAGCAAGTTGGTCATTAACTAGAATGCTTGAGAATATCAACAAGTGATAAAATGGACAAGATTCTAGTTTTAGATTTTGGATCACAGTACAGTCATTTAATCTGTAGAAGAATTAGAGAATTTTCAGTTTATGCAGAGCTTGTTTCTTATGATATTAGTTATGAGGAATTACAAAAACACAATCCAAAAGGGATAATTTTTTCAGGAGGCCCATCAAGTGTTTACAGTTCAGATGCACCAATGCCAGAGGAGAAAATTTTTGAGATGAATTTGCCATTACTTGGGATTTGTTATGGACATCAGTTAATTGTAAACAAATATGGTGGTAAAGTAAAAAGAGCAAATAAGGAATATGGTTCATCATTGCTAACAATTGACAAAGATAAGGATCTTCTAAGTAATGTAGGAACATCAATAAGAGCTTGGATGAGCCATGGAGATGAAGCAGAGGAAATTCCGACTGGATTTCAAATAATTGGACATACAGAAAATGCAAAAGCTGCTGCAATTGCATCAGAGGAAAAATCAGTTTTTGGTATTCAATTTCATCCCGAAGTTATACATACACAACAGGGTATTGAAATTCTTAAGAATTTTGTGTTAAAAGTGTGCAAAGCGAAACAAGATTGGACTATGGAAGAATTCATAGATACGGCTGTTGAAAAAATTTCAGAGATAGATGGCAATGTACTTTGTGGCGTTAGTGGAGGTATAGATTCAACTGTAGTTGCATTACTTATTCACAAGGCAATTGGGAATAGACTCAAGTGTGTTTTTGTGAATAATGGATTATTACGATTAAATGAAGAAAAAGAAGTTGAAATAATGTTTAAGGAAAATTTCAAAGTTAACTTTACTGCAATTAATGCAGCAGATATGTTTCTAGAAAA